>NZ_JAXIVS010000009.1:300000-422951 GCF_034259325.1 Hyalangium ruber
GTCCCTGGACGGCATCGATTCTCGCGTGAAGGCGATGATCCCCGGCTACATGCTCATGGGCCAGGACGGCGTGGGGCATGGAGGAGATGGGCATGCCGGTGTCGGCCAACAGCCGGGGCACGGTAGCGGAGCCGGCAGAGCCGACCCGGATGGCGGAGGAGGGGATCGATCCGAACGTGCGATTCCCGGGCTGATGCGTTAGCCAGGAGCCATGTCTGAGATGAATCCCACGCTGGAGGGGGCAGACGATGTGGCGCGACCCATGTCGGGGCGACATCGTCTCCGTGTTGGTGGAGAACCACCGCGAGTTCCTTCGCTTCCTCGAGCGCAGGGTAGGGAGCCGGGCGGTGGCGGAGGACATCCTCCAGGAAGCGTTCATCCGGGGAATTGGAAAGGCCGAGACACTGCGCAGCGAGGAGTCCGCGGTGGCCTGGTTCTACCAGACGCTGCGCAACGCTCTCATCGACCACGCTCGCCGCGCCGGCGCAGCGGAGCGGGCGTTGACGGCTGTGGCGGCGGAGGTTGAAAAGGCGCAGCCCCCGGATGCTGAACTGCAGGACGCGGTCTGCAAGTGCGTGGGCCGGCTGGCCAGCACGCTGAAGCCCGAGTACGCCGAGGCTCTCCGGCGTGTGGAGGTGGATGGGCTGAGCGTCACGTCTTTCGCCGAGGAGGCGGGCATCACCGCCAACAACGCGTCGGTGCGGCTCTTCCGAGCGCGTCAGGCGCTGAAGAAGCAGTTGGAGGTGTCGTGCGGCACGTGTGCGTCGCACGGCTGCCTCGACTGCACCTGCGGCCAACCGGGCGGTGGGTGCAAGCAGTAGTCTCCTGCCGCTCCGGAACGCCCACTCCGTTGTCATGGCGGGCCTGTGTACAGGAGCAGGCCCGCGCTCCAGGAAGAGCCGGCCTCTCCACGCCTCGAGCGCGGAGACGTCAGCATCCCGTGACGGGGATTGGGTTCTTCATCCTTGGGGACCCCTGATTCAAGAGGGGGGGCAGCGGGTTGTGTCACCAGGTTCTGTCACTGGGTGGACCACCCTCCAGACGAGGACATGGGAGAGCACATCACGGAATTCTGGTGCCACCGAAAATGGGTGCCAGAGAAGGGAGAGAGCCGGCTCCCAGGAACGTCTTGGAGTGCTGGAGGAGGACTCGAAGCTGAGGAAGATCAACCTCTTGCGACTCCAGCCTGAAGGCGAAGTCTCTGGGGATTTCTCAGGAAGGAGGCTCGCTGGGCGAGCCAGTTCGTAACCCGGGTCCCCCCTATTTCAGATCGCGCGAGTGGTGTGGCTGCTACCTAACGAGCCCAGCCCTCCCGCATCAGCAGCGCCACTACCCGCGCACGGACTTCGTCGCGGATCTCGCGCACTCGCTCCAGCGGCTTCGCCTTGGGATCCTCCAAGGGCCAGTCGTCGCGTGCCAGCCCCGGTACGAAGGGACACGCGTCACCGCAGCCCATGGTGATGAGCCACTGTGCCCCCTGCGCCAGCTCGTCTGTGAGCCGTTGGGGCCTGGCGCCCGTCAGGTCGATGCCTACCTCTGCCATGGCCTCCTGCACCTCTGGGTGCACGCGCTCACCGGGCTGGGTACCCGCGGATACAGCACGCGCCTTGCTTGGATCCGCCAGCGCGTTGAAGAAGGCTGCTGCCATCTGCGAGCGACCGGCGTTGTGCACGCATGCGAAGATGATCGTTTTCATGAGGTCTCGCGGCAAGACGCGGCTGGCCCCTATGGCCTCGGTGAAGTGGGTGTGCGCTCCATGTTCTCTCGCGGGATGACGACCTGGGATGCTGCCTGGGGCAATGAGGGCACCAGCCACCGAAAGAGGGCCGTGGCGACTATCGCCCCGGCGAGCTGCGCTGCGATGAACGCCGGCACATCCCCCGGGCGGATGCCGGAAAAGGTGTCGGTGGCCGCACGCGCCAGCGTTACCGCCGGATTGGCGAACGAGGTGGAGGCGGTGAACCAGTAGGCCCCGACGATGTAGGCAGCCACCGCGAAAGGCACCACCGTAGCCCTCGAGCGCGACACGCCCCAAATGGTGGCCAGAAGGCCGAAGGTGGCTACCCCCTCGCTGAATGCCTGGGCCACCCCCTCGCGCACGTGGGTGGAGGCAGTGAAGAGGGACTCTCCGAACATGAGGTGTGCGACAGCGACCCCGGTGAAGGCCCCTACCACCTGCCCCAGCACGTAGAGCGGGACCTCCCTCCAGGGGAGCCCGCCCTGAGAAGCATCCGCCAAGGTGACGGCTGGGTTGAAGTGGGCCCCGGACACCGGGCCGAAGGTGAGGATGAGCGCCACAAGGGCGGCACCCGTGGCCAGGGTATTGGCGAGCAGCGCCAGGTCCACGCTGCCCCCGGACAGCCGCTCACCCATGATGCCGCTGCCCACCACGGCTGAGAGCAGGAAAGCGGTGCCCACGCATTCGGCGGCGAAGCGACGGGACAATGAGGGGACTGCCGTTACCGGCATGAGGCGGGCCCTCGCGTCTTGAGAAGCCGCTCGACGTCGTCTCGCAGCACTTGGCTTCGGGCGAAGGAGCTCGTGAGCGTCTTGAGTTGCTCCTGGCAAAACTCATCCATCTGCGGTGCCAGCCGGTAGTAGACCCAGCTTCCCTCCCTGCGAGCTTCCACGACACCGGCCGCCCGCAGGACGGAGAGCTGCCGGGAGGTGGTGGACTGCGTCAGGCCAAGGGCTGATTCGAAGTGGCAGACGCACAGCTCCCCATGGCTGAGGAGAGCGATGATGCGCAGGCGAGTCTCGTCACCGAGCGCTTTGAAGAGGCGGCTGGCAGGGCGGACGCCCAGTGATTCAAGGGCAGCTGACATGACGACATGAGGATATTCAAATGTCGTGCTGCCATGCCACGATCCTCTGCAACCTTTGTGTGACAGCTCATTCGCCGCCCAGGCGGGCGTGGAGGGGGCCGGTCAGGGGAACTCGCAGTCTCGGATGATGACGTTCCCCATCAGCCCGTCCACGCGACCGCGGACGGTGATTTTGGAGCCCTTGGAGAACTTGGCGGCCTGTGCGGCGTGGGCCTCGCTGAAGAAGCACTGAACCTGGGGGACCTCGATCAGCTGGCCGGTGCCGATGGTGATGTAGATGCTGTTGAGGAGGTCCCGCTTCACGTCACTGACGATGCCGTCGATGAGGACGTAGCGGCCCTTGAAGGCGGAGTCCGCACGCACCTCGTTGTCCCCGTACTCGGCCAGGAGCTTGCGAATGTCCACCCACCGGGAGGACTCCGCAGGACGGGGACTGGTCCCGGAGACGCCGCTGGGCTTCACGGCTGCCGCCACCACCCCGATGAGGCAGGTACCGAGGAGCAGGCCCAGTCCGCCCAATACGAAGAGGAGCGCTTTGGACTTGGGGCGGCCCTTGGGGACGGGTGCCCCACATTTCGGGCACGCCGCCGCGGTGGTTGCCACCTCGTTGCCACACTCCGTGCACTTCACCAGAGCCATACGCGCTCTCCTTCAAGGCCACGGGGCCGGGCCTACGTCTCTTGAGACACGTCTCTAGAGACGTGAGAGCGCGTTGTAGGCGGTTCTAGAAGCCGCCGCAAGATGCCGTGGGGCCAGAGGAGGCGCTGGCCCGCTCGGGCCGAGCGTGGGAGGGCGGACGGACGGACTGGACCCAGGAGTAGGGCAGTCCGTCCGCCCAGCCGCGCACAGTTACGCGATTCCAGCCATAGCGGAATCAACCGTGGCGGAAGCGCCCAGTGCCCAGAAGAAGTTCTTGCGACCGGCTACGGGACTCGAGCTTCAGACGGACACCGGGGTCTCCGACGGTGGCTTGGGCTCGCCGGAAGCAGGCGAAAGGGAGGGGTCTACCAATCCCCGTCCCTTCCAGAGAGCGAAGATGGCCGGGTAGACGGTGAGCTCCAACAGGAAGGACGTGACGAGGCCACCCACCAGCGGCGCGGCGATGCGCTTCATCACGTCCGAGCCCGTACCCGTGCTCCACAACACAGGCAGCAGACCGATCATGTCGGTCAGCACGGTCATCAGCTTGGGGCGGATGCGCCTGGCCGCCCCCTCGACGATGGCCTCCCGGAGGTCGGCCATGGAGCGCAGCCGCCCATCCTCCTCTGCCTTGCGGTGGGCGAGGGTGAGATAGAGCAGCATCACCACGCCTGTCTCCGCGTCGAGGCCCGCGAGCGCGATGAGGCCCACCCACACCGCGACGCTCATGTTGTAGTCCAGCAAGTACAGCAGCCACACTGCGCCAATGAGGCTGAAGGGCACCGCCAGCAGCACGATGGCCGTCTCCGCCACCGAGCGCGTGCTGAAATACAGCAGGAGGCACACCAGCAGTAGGGTGACGGGCACCACCACCGTCAGCTTGTCCTTGGCGCGCTCGAAGTACTTGAACTGGCCGCTCCACTCCACGCGCACCCCAGCAGGCAGCTTCACCTCGCGGGCCACCACCTGCCGGGCCTCTGCCACGTAGTCGGCAATGGGCCGGTCGGTATCCACGAAGACGTAGGTGAGGAGCTTGCCCCCCTCGCTGCGGATCATCGGCGGCCCCTGGACGAAGCGGATGTCCGCCACCTGCGAGAGGGGCACCTGCGCGCCGCCCGGGGTGGCCACCAGCACCTGCTGTAACAACTCGGGGCTGTCGCGGTACTCGCGGGCGTAGCGCACGTTGATGGGGTAGCGCTCGCGGCCCTCCACCGTCTGGGAGATGTTCGTCCCGCCGATGGCGCCCATCACCACCTCGTTGATGTCCTTCACCGAGAGCCCCAGGCGCGCGGCCGCCTCCCGCCTTACCTCGAAGTCGAGATAGAAGCCGCCGGTGGCGCGGTCCGCGAAGGCGCTGCGGGTGCCAGGCACTTGCGAGACAGCCTTCTCGATGGCCACCGCCGCCTTCTCGATGGTGTCGAGGTTATCTCCGAACACCTGGATGCCCAGCGGGCTGCGGATACCGGTAGAGAGCATCTCCGTGCGCGTCTGGATGGGCATCCAGAAGATGTTGGGCATGCCGGGGTACTGGAGCTTCTCGTCCATCTCCTTGATGAGGGCCTCCCAGGTAAGCCCGGCTCGCCACTCGCCCTTCGGCTTGAGCACCACTGTCGTCTCGAACATGGACAGGGGCGCCGGGTCCGTGGGGCTCTCGGCGCGGCCAGCCTTGCCGAAGACGCTCACCACCTCAGGGATCTTCTTCAGCTCTCCGTCCATGGACTGGAGGGTGCGCGTGGCCTCGGTGATGGACATGCCAGGCGGTGCGGTGGGCATGTAGAGGACGACGCCCTCGTTGAGGGGCGGCATGAACTCGTTTCCCAGGCGCAGGAAGGCCGGTACGGTGAAGGTCATAGCCAGTACAGACAGTGCGACCACGGCCTTGGGGTGCCGCACGACGAAGCGCACCACTGGGGTGTAGAGAGCCACGATCCACCGGTTGAGCGGGTTGTCCTCCTCCTTGCGGATGCGGCCGCGAATGAACAGCACCGCTAGGGCGGGAGTGAGCGTCACCGCCAGCACCGCAGCGAAGCCCATGGAGTACGTCTTGGTGTAGGCCAGCGGCTTGAAGAGCCGCCCCTCCGTGGCCTCCAGCGTGAAGACGGGGAGGAACGCCACGGTAAGCACCAGCAGCGAGCCGAAGATGGAAGGGCCCACCTCCTGCATCGCGGAGATGATGACCTCGCGCCGCTCGCCGGGCCGCCCTTGCTCCTCCCACGCCTCCAGCTTCTTGTGGATGTTCTCGATGATGATGATGGAGCCATCCACCATGGCGCCCACGGCGACGATGATGCCCCCCAGGCTCATGATGTTGGCGGTGAGCCCCTGGTAGTACATGGGGATGAAGGCCAGCAGCACCGCGATGGGCAGGGTGAGGATGGGCACCAGCGCGCTGCGCACGTGCAAGAGGAAGAGGAAGATGATGAGGCTGACCACCAGCATCTCCTCCACCAGCGCGCGGGTGAGCGTGTCGATGGCCTCCTCAATGAGCCCCGAGCGGTCATAGGTGACGACGAGCGTGACGCCCTCTGGCAGGCTGGCACGTACCTCTTCCAGCCGCTCTTTCACTGCATCGATGACCGAGAGGGCATTCTCCCCGTAGCGCATCACCACGATGCCGCCTGCCACCTCGCCCCTTCCGTCCAACTCCGCCACGCCGCGGCGGATGTCTGGCCCAAGGCCCACCACGGCGACGTTCTTCACGAGCACCGGGGTGCCGGCCTCGTTCACCCTCAAGGGGATGTTCTCAATGTCCTTCGTCGAGCGGATGTACCCGCGGCCGCGGATGACATGCTCATGGCCGGCGATCTCGAGCACCCGGCCGCCCACATCCTCGTTGGATTCACGGATGGCACGAGCCACCTCGCCCAAGGTGACTCCGTAGGCGCGGAGCTGATTCGGGTCCACCTGCACCTGGTACTGCTTCACCATGCCGCCCACGCTGGCCACTTCGGCCACCCCGGGCACGCTGGAGAGTGCGTAGCGCACGTGCCAGTCCTGGAGGCTGCGCAGCTCCGCCAGGGAGTGCTTGCCGCTCTCGTCTACCAGGGCATACTCGAAGACCCAGCCCACGCCGGTGGCGTCCGGCCCCAGCGTCGGAGTCACTCCCTCTGGCAGTTTGCCCCGGGCAGTCTCCATGTACTCGAGGACGCGGCTGCGGGCCCAGTACACGTCCGTGCCGTCCTCGAAGATGACGTAGACGAAGGACATGCCGAACATGGACTGGCCCCGAACCGCCTTCACCTTCGGCGCCGCCAGCAGGGAAGAGGAGATGGGGTAGGTGATCTGGTCCTCGACCAGATCCGGACTGCGTCCCATCCACTCGGTGAAGACGATGACCTGGGTGTCGGACAAGTCCGGAATCGCATCCAGCTTTGTGTTGCGCAGGGCGAAGACGGCCCATGCCGCCAGGGTCCCGACCAACAGGACTGTGAGGAGCGGGCTGCGAGCACTGCGGGCGATGACTCGGCCTACCAGGCCCGACTGCGTGAGCTCAGTGGCCTGCATGATCGCCTCCCGTCCAGGAGTCCGTTGCTGAGCGGATGCGGCTCTCCGCGGCGATGAGGAAATTGCCGCTCGTCACAACCCTGTCCCCAGGCTTCAGGCCCTCCACGACCTCGTAGGTGTCCTCGCCCTTGAGGCCGAGCTTCACCTCCTGGGGCTTGAGGCGCCCCTCACCCAGGTCGACGAAGACGATCCGGCGCGGGCCTGTGTAGAGGACGGCGGACTCGGGGACCTGGAGGCGCTGGCCGCCCTTCACCACGAAGCGGACGTCCGCGTACATGTCTGGCCTGAGTTCGAGCCCCGGGTTGGGCAGCTCGATACGGATACGCCCGGTGCGCGTCGTTCCTTCCAGCGCAGGGTAGATGTAGCCGACGCGGCCCGCGTACTTCTTCCCAGGTAGGTAGGGGAGGGTGACCTCCACGGGCAGCCCTGTCTTCACCTGCGGCAGATCCTGCTCGTAGACATCCGCCTCCACCCACACCTTCTCCAGCGGAGCAATGCGGAAGAGGCGCTCGCCCGCCTTCACGGCCGCACCTTCCACGACGTTCTTCTCGATCACATAGCCGCTCGCTGGGGAGAGGAAGGGCATGTTCTCGATGGGCTCGCCGCTCTGGGCGATGCGCTCGATCTGTGCCGGCGTCAGTCCCCAGAGCTCCAGGCGCTTGCGCGCCGCGCCCACAAGGGATGCGTTCGCAGCGCTCTGGCTGTTACGCGCCAGCAGGTACTCCTGTTGGGCGGCATAGAGCTCGGGGCTGTAGAGGGTAAAGAGGACGCTGCCCCGCTTCACCGGCTCGCCCGTGGCGTTCACCCGCAGCTCATGGATGTAGCCATCCAGCTTGAGGGTGACATCCACCAGCGTCTTCTCATCGTAGGTGACGCGGCCGAGTGCCCGGAAAGACAGGTCCATCGGCGCCTTCTCCACCACTGCGGTCTTCACCCCGATGCGCTGGCGGCGCGTGTCGTCCACCAGGATGACGCCGCTCTCCACCTCCGCGCGGGTGACGGGCGTGAGGTCCATGCCGCAGATGGGGCATTGGCCTGGGCCCTTCTGCTTCACCGAGGGGTGCATCGGGCAGGTGTAGTGGGCCACCTCGTTGCCTCCATGGGTGTGCCCCTCGGCGGATATGGCGGGAACTGGAGGGCCCCACTGGCTGGGCGAGCCGCAGGCCAACATGCGTTGGCCCATGTACGGGTTCTCGAGCCGGGCGCCTCGCTGGAGCCACTTGTTGAAGCCCTTCACCATCGGGCACTCGAAGACGTGCCAGCCCTCCTGGAGGCGAGCGTCCCCGGCCACCAGCGAGATGAGGGAATGGCTTACCTCGGCGAAGCGCTGGCGCGCCTCCTGGAGGTCCTTCTCCTCACCGAGGCGCGAGGCCGCCTCCGCTCCTTTCCGGAGCCAGCCCGCCATGTCCGCAGAGTGGTTCTCGGCGGCCTCCGCTGCCTGGCGGAGCGCAGTGGCCATCTCCTCGGCTCTGGGAGCGAGGCCCTCCACACTGTCCTGGGCGAGCTGTGCCCGTATCGCCTCGTAGGACTGGATGGCCGCCCGGGCGTACTCGAGCGCTGGTCCTGGCAGCACAGGGGCTGTGGGAAGCGGCGCGGCATGGGGCGAGGGGAACTCGGCGCTACCGGCCCCCATCGGCTTCCCGGTGAACCAGCTCACGAGGGGCCTCCAGAGGAGGATTGCAAGCACGGCCAAAGCCAGCAGGCCGAGTGCCTGGAGGAGATGCCGGCGGCGCGTAGGGAGTTGGGGGCTCATTGTGGCGCTCCTTCCCGGGGAAGCCCGGGGATCTGGCCTGTGGCCCGGTCGAGTTCCGCCTGGCGGCGCGTCACGTCCGCCAGGGCCATCTGGGAGCGCAGCTCCAGGGTGCGCAGGTTGCGTTCCGCCTCGATGAGGGCCTGGAAGGCGTTCTTGCCGCTCTCGAAGCCAGCGCGCGCGGCGGCCACCTGATCGCGCGCGGCTGGGACGAGGCGCTCGCGGTACAGCTCGACCACGCGCCGCGCCGCCACGAGGCGGGTGCGTGCCTGTTCCACCTCAACGCGGATGTTGTCGATGAGCCCCTCCTCCTCCATGCGCAGGCGCTGGAGGTGCGCCTCGGCTTCTTGTACCGCCGCCTTCCGCTTGCCGAGGTCGAGCGGGATGTTGATGGAGACGCCGGCCATGAACTGGTGGGGTGTGTCCATCCACATGGAGTTGTACGAGCCCATCACCCGGAGGTCCGGGTAGTAGTCGCGCCGGGCCAGGCGGACGGTCGCTTCACCCCCACCGAGTCGGGCTCGCAGACCCGCCAGCTCTGGCCGATGGCGCAACGCCTCCTCCTGGAGCAGCTCACTCGGCCTGGGACCTTCCGCCGGTACGGGTAGGTTCTCCGGGGGAGGTGGCAGCGCCGCCGCTGGAGGTCGGTGCAGCAAGCCGTTGAGCTGAGCACGTAGGAGATCGCGCTCCGACTCGAGCGACACCTTCTCGCGCAGCACGTCACTCAGTGCTACCTCTGCCTGCAGCGGGTCCTGCTGTGAGGCGCGGCCTACGACGTACTGGGCCTCGGCGCTCTTCTTGAGCTGCTCGAGCAGCCGCAGGTGCTCGTCGGTGATGCCGAGGGAGCGCTCCACAACGAACAGATCGTCGAAGAACGTGGAGGCCATGAGCGCCAGGCGAAGCCGCAACTCCTCCATGTCCTCGCGCATGATCTCCGCCTCGGCGAGCACAACCTCGCCTCGCAGCCCCCTCTTTCCGGGGAAGGGGAGCTGTTGGCTGAGCTCCACGGTTTGTCCGAAGCGCTCCCCTCCGCTGATGCTCAGTGGCGCGACGCTGTAGGAGAGCATCGGATCTTCGAGAGCAGTCTCCTGGGGGTACCGAGCGAGGGCGGCTCGCCATGCCTGGCGTGCTGCTTCCAGAGAAGGACTGCGCGCGAGCACCTGCCGGACGAGCTCTGCGCGGTCCAGGGCGAGGGCCTGCGAGAACGGATTGGCTTCAGAAGGACGTGGTGCCTGCTGGGTGAGGGCCGCTGACTGCGTCTGAAGACGACGCTCATCAGCAACGGCCGAATCGCTCCAGAGGATGACGGTCGCGCAAGTGACAAGGGCAGCCCCCATGGTGGGCCGCCCACTTCGTCTGTGGGGTGACATGACTCCGCTCCTGGGTGGACGAGCCAGCCGCCGGAGCACGAAGTCCCCAGCAACGGGCAGAACCCGACCGGCGGGCACACTCCCGTCGGTCGTGCCTTAGCGCACGTGTGCAGGGCTCAGATCAGGTAGGAGCAGTTCTGGAGGTACAGAGGCGGTGCGGTGGCGCGGTGAACGCCCCGAGTGCGCACCCACGGTGTAGGCAGCAATTCCGGTGCTGGAGGAACCGTGGGTGCTACTTGCTGCGCTACCACCACCGGGAGGGGCGCCCACGCGCTTCCGGAGGTTGCAGTGGCGGTCGGCTCGGGGGCGAGCTGGGCTTTCAACTCGCCACAGCACGTCCCATGCTCGCTCGAGACACAGGCGTCCGGCAGCCGTTGTACGGCCTGTGAGTGATCGCAGCAGCACGTCAGGTCGAACTGCACACTGCCATGGCACAGGTGGAACAGTCCCTCGACAGCCCCTACCGCTGGGGGCAGTCCCAGAACGACCACCAGTGTCAGTGCGCGCAGCGCCATCACGAGCATCAACGAACGAGATAGCCCGGCAGTTACACGTCGCGCAACACCGATGAGGAGAGCCAGTTCCTCCTACACCATGTAGGCAAGCGCTGAGTGACCGCGGACGGACGGACTCACCCTAGGGCCTGGGCAGTCCGTCCGCCCTGATCCCGCAGTCGGATCTCGAAGAGTCAACCTGCCCTTGTGGACGGTCGCCCAGCGGGCAGGCGCGCAAGGGCAGTGACATGACGCTGCGATCCGTTGCCGTGCAGTGAAGGGGCTTTCACATTTGGTTCACACGGCGCGGTCGTGATGGCTGGTGCGCTCCGATCTGGAGCGGCGGTCTCCCGCCTATGCGAGCTGCATGGGCGGGGGCGCTTACTGCGCTCGTGCCAATTTCCGGGAGAACCCAATGTCCAAGGAAGGCAAGTTCATCGAGCTCATCTTCGTCGTGAACGGTGAGGACACGCCGGTCAAGTTCAACATCAAGGAGCCCCTCCACGCAGCGCGCAACAAAGCCTTGGCCGAGAGTGGGAACACGGGGCGTCCTCCTCACGAGTGGGAGGTCCGCACTGAGGCAGGCGTGCTGCTCGAGGCGAGCGCGAAGCTGGAAAGCCTGGGGCTCCAGTCAGGTACGCGGCTGTTTCTCTCGTTGGGAGTGGGTGGAGGAGGGTGACATGCGAGTGGAGCCAGCGGTTAGCCGCGCGAAGTTCGACGCGGAGATCCGACACCTCGACGAGCAGGTGGCTCCGCTGCGGAGGTGGGGCTGTTGGGTGCAGCGCGCGCGCTACCCGGAAGTGGACGTCGTCTTCGTGCCGCGCACGCCCTTACGGATCTCGTTCTCCGTTCCGGTGTCTGGAGGGCTGATCGGCCAGGCGAAGCACGCGGTCGCACACGCACGGGAGGCTGAGCTCTCGGTCTTGGCGGCCCGGGCCTTTGGCGTTCGAGTGCTGATGGACGACTACGATCAGCGTGCTCCTTCTGTCACCTTCCGCGATCCGTGGACGTGGGAGTTGCTCTCGTTCGACGAGATGCTCCGGGCAATCCTGGTGGATGAGAAGGGCAACACGCGCCCTGTCCTGGTGGAAGCCCATCCGGTGACGAAGCAGCCCTTTCTGTGTCTGAGAGGGACGCGCGAGTACCACGAGCACCCTCAGCATTCAGGAGACGACTGGGTGCTGTTGCGCGGCGGCTTCGGGCTCTTCTCCTTGCTTTCAACCGTTTGGAGGACGTGCGTGGAGAACGCACGTCCCCACCTGCTGCTGAATCCACCGGCCCAGGTGCAGGTTCAATGGGAGCCGGTGGCTTCCAGGCGGATGAGGTAGGAACTCATGGCACTGGCGCGTTTCTTCGAGCGCGTTTTTAGGGCTGCTGGCCGGGCGCTCGTCGTCTCGCGCGAGACGCTGGAGACAGCCCTGGGCAGCCAGGTAGTGGCCGTCCAGTGTGGCGCGGCATGTGCTGCGGAGGGGAACGCTCGATGGATCGCCGAGCTCCTCGTCAATCTCCTCGTCAGGCTCTACCCCCGCCTGGCCATCGCGTCGGAGCTGCCGGACGTCCGCGAGCATCTGATCGGCATCGCCAAGTCCATCAACCCGGCGGTAGATGTCGAGGACGCGACCGGCGCCACCGTCACGGTGGTGGTGGGCAGCGAGGAGTCCTCCCACCCGAACACGATCTATGCCCGCGCGGATGGGTGGGTGGCGCGCGTTCTGTTCCAGCCTTCGAGGAGCCCGCTGGGGCCGGCCAACCCGTATGCGGCAGCGGCTGCGGCCGCGCTCGCAGCTGCGGAAGTCTTCCGTCGCGTCTTTCGCGACCGCCTGCCGACGCAGCAGGAGCCCCGGGAAGTCAGCCTCTCTCTGCTGGATTTCAGCGAGGAGGCGGGGGCCGAAGAGCCATTGGGGCCAGCAGACGTCGGGCAGGTGGTGATGGCTGGCCTCGGAGCTGTGGGCAACGGCGCGCTGTGGGCGATGGGGCGCCATGCGTCGCTCACCGGTGAGGTGTGGCTCGTGGACCACGAGACCGTCGAGCTCTCCAATCTCCAGCGGTACGTGCTGGCTGCAGACTCGGACGAGCGTGCCGCGAAGGTGGACCTAGCGGACGCCGCGCTCCGCCACACAGGTCTGCGGCGATACCTATGCAGGGAGACGCTGGAGAGCTTCGCCGAGCGCTTCCGCGAGGGCTTCACCTTACCTACGGTGTGCGTGTCCGTGGACAACGTGCCCAGCCGACGTGCGGTGCAGGCGCTGCTGCCGCGGCTGGTGCTCAATGGGTGGACAGGCGACATGAGCCTGGGAGCCTCCTGGCACGAGTTCGACCGGGAGGCTGCGTGCCTGTCCTGCCTCTATCATCCCAACGGCCCCAGGCCGAGCCAGACGGACATGGTGGCCGAGGCTCTCGGACTTGACCCGGAGCGAGCAGGAAAGCTGTGGATCAATGCGGAGGCTCCAGAGCCAGAGGAACTGGTGCAGATGGAAAAGCACCTGGGCCTCAAGCCTGGGGACCTCAGTGGGTGGCGTGGAAAGCCGCTGGGTGACATCTACACCGGAGTCATCTGTGGCTCGGTACGGCTGGATGTGCAGGGACTTGGACGCGTCGAAGTTGTTCCGCTCGCGCATCAGTCCGTGCTCGCAGGCGCCCTCATGGCGGCTGAACTGGTGAAGCGGTCAACGCCCTCACTGGGGGCCCGAAGTCAGCATCAGGTGCTGACGGTGTGGGAGGACGTGCTGCGTCGGCCACCCCCAGCGGGCCGGTGGTTGCGCGACCGGTCGCGTGAGCCTGGCTGCATCTGCGGCGACAAGGTGTACCAGGAGGTCTACCAGAGGAAGTGGCGCACGGTGGCAACTCCAGGGGACATGGCGCCCCGGTGAGGGGCAGCTCCTTCAGCCCACCAACTGGAAGATCTGGCGCGTCACAGCTGGGGAGACCTCCTGCCAGCGCGCGTTGCGCAGTCGGTAGACCGCCCAGCCGGTCGGAGTGTGCTCGGTTCGCGCGAAGTAGGGGACGACGAGTGAGAACCCGCCCTCGATAGCGACGATGGCGTACTTGTCGTCCATTGCTGAGTGGTACGCCTCAGTAGGGTGGCTGTGGATTTGGGCAATGAGTCGCAGGCGCTTATCGCTCAGGAACCGGTTGAGGTTGAACAGCGTCTCCGAGCTGAGGAAGTAGCCGATGCCATCTTCGGAGCGGATGGACTCCTGGGGGGGAACGAGGCAACTCTGGATGGTGGCCACCGTGCCCTCGATCTGGCCCACCCAGAGCACCAGCCCCTCATTCCCTTCGCGTCCGAAGTCCTGGAGGACACGAACGGTCTCTGCCAACGCCCTGTGAGGAAGATGGACGACTTCCACACCGTCAAGGGGGGATCTTTTGGCGGTCTGCATTCCTGGATCGTACCACGCTGAGTGCTGTACCCAGCCTGGTCGGCTGGGGAGCGTGGGTCTCAACGCATCCAACGAGGAGGGAATGGGCAAGAAGGTCCTAGAGGCCATGAAGCTCGGAAAGCCGCTGACGCTAAGGGCTACTGCTCATGATGCAGATGGCACGTCAGGGATCAGGTTGTGAGCGACATCGGCCTTAGCAGGAATGTGGCGGGCTCAGTGCCCACCCCTTTGACCGTCGCCAGGTGTTGTAGCTCCGCCTGGGTCAGCACCACTGCGTCGTAGCCGCCCTTCTCCATCGTTGCCAGGAACCATGTCCAGTTGGCCGCTGTGGACGGCGCCGTCTCCGAGGTGTGTGCGTCCTCGATCAGCTTAGCTGCCTCTGCTCCCAGCCGATCATTAGCCAGTGCGTCCGCCTCCAAGGCGGGATGGTCGGGTACCCTTATGGGTACCTGCAGACGGCAACAGACGCGGAGCTGTTCGCGGGGGGGGAGAGCCGCGTCACAACGGCTTGGACCGGAACGGTGTGCTTGAGGGTTGGAGATGCGCAGCCGTCCTGCTGATCGCGGGCAGTCCGCGCGCGAGCCACAAGCAGATCGGTCCAGAGCTGATGCTGTTTTCTCAGGAAGGCGTTACCGTTCCACTTCGGCAGGTGGACCGAGCTGCGAGCCATGCCGTGGAGTGTCGGTAGGTCGTCGCCAGCCACAACCAGGCAAGGCAAGGAGAGACGTGGGGAAGCACATGGTGGCTGAGAACTCCTTCGAGAAACCACGATGGTTGCGCGATCTGCTGCGTTTTCTGCCGCTCAAGAGCCAGTTCGTGCTCTCGGGCAATGTGCGTGACCTACAGCTCTTCGAAGCTGGGCCCGGCGTGGTGACCCCACGGCCCATGCTCCAGGTGCTGGCAGCGGAGCTGCGCGTCGCGGGATACGCACACGTGGTCTCCTATGACCCGGTTGCGGGATTCAGGGTGATAGGGCTCCCCGGCGAAGCCCCCTCACTGGGGGCGGACCTGTTGAAGCAACTCGGCCTGGAGGCGGCGAACGGGACGGCTCCCGCTGGCCTTGAGCTCTTCGCGGAGACCCTTCAGCGGGCCGTTGGTCGCTCGGGAGACCCAATTGCGGTAGTGGCCGACTTTGCCTCACGCATGGTTGTGCGCACCGCGGCTCTTTCTGGACCGGAGCATCAGGCGTTCACGCGGGCACTGGTACTATCCCACCAGGCACGGTCACGTCCGCATGGCACGCCTCCGCGCCCCTTTTTCAACACGGTGCTCTGGGTCGTCGACAAAGAGGGAGACCTGCCTGACTGGCTGCTTGTCGACAACCCGCGGATTCGACACGTGCCCATCGCCAAGCCCGATCATCGAGCCCGGCGGCCTCTTGCCGCTTCCCTGCTGCGAAGTCTTGAGGGTTATCGCGAGGCGGATCCTCACGCGGCGGGAAGGGCGCTGGATGACTTTGTCGACCAGACCGAAGGTCTGCTGCTGGTGGACCTCACCTCCATCGTTGAGCTTGGCCGGACGGAAGGGCTGGGCTTCGCCGAGATTGCGGACGCTGTCAGGCGCTACAAGGTTGGCGTCACCGAGGATCCCTGGCGGAAAATTGACCGCGCGAAAGTGCGGGGAGCAACGGACTTTGTTCGCAGCCGTGTGAAGGGGCAGGACCACGCGGTTGTCCACATGCTCGATATCGTCAAGCGGGCCGTCACGGGCGTCGGTTCTCCCCGCCGGGGGAGCCGACCGCGTGGCGTTGCCTTCCTCGCGGGGCCCACAGGGGTTGGTAAAACCGAGCTCGCGAAAACCATCACCAGCCTGCTCTTCGGAGACGAGGGTGCGTACATTCGTTTCGACATGTCCGAGTTCAGCGCGGAGCACTCCGACCAACGCCTCATTGGTGCGCCGCCGGGCTATGTCGGGTACGACGTCGGGGGGGAACTCACCAATGCCATCCGGGAGCGGCCGTTCAGCGTGGTGCTCTTCGATGAAATCGAGAAGGCGCACCCACGCATCCTCGACAAGTTCCTCCAAGTCCTCGATGACGGCGTCCTGACCTCAGGTCGCGGAGACCGAGTCTACTTCTCGGAAGCCTTCATCGTCTTCACCTCGAACCTCGGCATTTACCGGCTCGAAGCTGATGGAAGTCGGGTGCCCAATGTCACACCTGAGGATGGCTTCTCAGAGGTTCAGGCTCGGGTTCGCTCAGAGATCGAACGTCACTTCAAGGTCGTGCTCAATCGGCCCGAGATCCTCAACCGCATCGGTGACAACGTGCTCGTCTTCGACTTCGTGCGTCCCGCGGTGGCGGATCAGATTTTCGCGGGGATGGTGGAGGCGGCGCTCTCAGATGTCGAGTCCGCGCAGGGCATTGCCGTCACACTCGACGCCACCTCACGCGACCGACTGCGCGCTCTCTGTCTTGCCGACCTGTCAAACGGGGGCCGTGGCATCCGCAACAAGGTTGAGACGCACCTGCTCAACCCGCTCGCCCGCGCCCTCTTCGATGCGGATGCTACGCCGGGTCGATGTTTCGAAATACGAGGCGTGGAGACCGGCAGTACAACCACGCTCCACCTTGCTGATGTCGGTATCCCTGGAGCGGTGGCATGAAGCTCGCCCTCTCTCGGTTGCACTATCCTGTTCACGCACTTGGGCCTGGTGCTCGTATTGGCATCTGGCTGCAGGGCTGCTCGATTCAATGCCCGGGATGTATTTCCGCCGACACCTGGGCGAAGGAGCGGGGGTGGACGACTGTGGAGATAGTGATGGCAACGGTCGCGCCCTGGCTTGCCCAAGCCGATGGCGTCACCATCAGTGGTGGGGAGCCCTTTGATCAGCCAGAGGCGCTGCGTACTCTCCTCGTGCGCCTCCGGGCTTCCACCCCCGGCGATATCCTCGTGTATTCGGGTTACCCTTGGGAGGCGCTTGCCGGGCATCTCGATGCATGCGCGGGACTCATAGACGCCCTCATCTCCGACCCCTTTGAAGCTCGCGCACCGCAGACCCTGGCGCTGCGCGGCAGCGACAACCAGCGGCTGCACTGCCTCACGCCGCTGGGCGAGGCGAGGTTCCGCGCCTACGAGCGTCCACTCGAGGCCGCCGACCGGCAGCTCGACGTTCTATTCGACGAGGACGGCACGGTCTGGATGGCTGGCATCCCGCACCGAGGTGACATGCAGCGGCTTTCCACACTCCTCTCGGTTGGCGGGCACACGGCTTCGACAACGGAAGCCAGGCCCCTCAGCAAGAGGCAGCATTCATGACGCAGCTTCCTGAGCAACTCATCCGCGTGTGCCCACAGTGTGGGACCGAGCGTCCAGCCATGGAAACGCATTGTGAGAACCTCCTGGCTCATGGGCGTTGCCAATGGCCACTCTCCGAGGAGGAACTGCGCGTCCAAGGACAGGTGGTCACACGCGCGCCGGAGACTCCCGTCGGGACGAGGCCATGGCTCCAGTGCACCAACGGGCATGCTATCGATGCCGGCGACCAGCTATGCCTTCAATGTGGCGCAAGCATCGCGGACACGGCATCCCCCACGATCCCGCCTACACCGCCCGCGCCGAAGCTTGTGGGTGGGTGGCAACTGCTTGAGAGAGCCCCCTCCGCTGATGGCCCATGGGAACGGTTCCTTGTAGAGGATGCTTCAAGAGGTCATCGCGCGCTGCTTACCCTCTACGCAGCAGGGGCGGAGCCAGACCCGGCGGTGCGTGAGGTGCTGCGGAGAATGCCGCGGGACCACATTCCTGAACTCCTGGCCATCGGTCGGCACGAGGGACACGCCTACGAAGTGTTCGAGCACATCGACGGGGGAACGCTTGCTGACGCGGGGTTCTTCGCGGCGGGCAATCCAGCGGACCTGCGGCGGATGGTCGACGAACTCGGTCGGGCGCTAGCAGGCTTTGCCGAGGTGGGGCTGCGCCACCGCGACGTTCGTCCCACGACGATTCTTCTGCGCACACGCGAGCCGCTCGATCTCGTAGTGACGGACTTCGGTTCCGCTCGGCTGTCGGACTTCGACCTGGAATCGGTCGCGCCCTTGGGGCTGACCCGTTACTCAGCCCCCGAAGTCATTGTGGGCGCCGTGAGTGCCGCCAGCGACTGGTGGAGTCTAGGGATGATTCTGCTCGAGCATGCGACCGGTGGCGCGTGTTTCACGGGCGTCGATGACCGGGCATTCCAAATTCATGTTGTGACTCGGGGCGTTGACGTCCCTGCGGAACTGGATCCGTCCCTCCGGGTTCTTTTGCGCGGGCTTCTTGCACGCGACCCGCTGAAGCGCTGGTCCTGGCCCCAGGTGCAGGCGTGGCTTGCGGGCGAACCGGTCGAGGCGTCCGAGGACGGGGTTGCCTCACCTGCGGAGACAACGGGGCCAACTTTCACGCTTAAGAGGCGGGCCTTCAGCCGGCCAGAGCTCTTTGCTCTGGCGGCCGCAGAGGCGCAGAACTGGGAGGAGGCCCGGAGCCTCACCCTGCGCGGCGCCGTTAGCACATGGCTGGAAGAGCGAGGGGTTGACCCGAAAGTGCGGGCGCAGGTCCGCCGGCTTGCCTCTGATGAGTCCCTCCCAGAGGACTTCCGCCACGCACTTGTCCTCATGGCGATGAATCCCGCCCTGCCCCTTACGTGGGCTGGGGACATCGTTACCCCCGCATGGCTCCTTGCTCATCCGGAGGAAGGGTACGCCATCGTCACCGGAGGGGTCACACGCCACCTGGAGCAGATGGGGCGTGAGCCATGGCTCGTCCGGATGCGAACGCGCGCGGAGGCAGTGCGCGAGCGCGCCGGGCTACTTCAGATCGAACTAGATGAGGAGCGCCTACGCGTTGCTCTTCTGGCCTCCTCCAGGGCGAACTTGGAGGCTGAGCGCACAGCCCTCCGGCGCATCTACCCCGATACCGACCACGCCGGGCTGTCGTCCATCGTCGAGCGGACGCGGCTCACTGACGAGGATCTTATCCTCCTGGTCAGCGCGACCTTCCACCAGTTCACCCCCCTCGCTCAGCTCCTCGACCGGGCTGCGGAACTCGCGCTGCGCACCGGAGTCACACTCGACCGAGCGCAGGCAGAGACGTGGTTCGTGCGCTCCCGGCGCGAGGTATTCGCGGAGGCTGATGCGAGGGTCGCTAATTTCGCGCGCTGCGGCATCGTGCGGGTGGACGAGTGGGCTGACGCTTTCCGGGTCGAGCGGCGCATGCTCCTTGAGCGTGCTGTTGTCCTGCTCGCCGTGCCGCGAGAGAGGTGGAAGGAGCCGCCAAAGCAGCAGTACGTCGCGAACCTGCTCGAACTCTTCGAGAAGCGCGTTGCCGGCTCGGTCCAACGAGGACCACTCGTCCGGTTCCTTATCGGCAAGACCACCCCGCGCGTCGACCTGACTGAGCTTGGGACGGCGCATCGTCCAGCTGAAGCGCTTCTCGATCACGTGCTTGGGCGCACCGAGGCGCCCGTAGCTCTTGACCCAGCAGTTCTTACTGACGGCCCTGTTGAGAGCCGCATGCGGAAGTTGGTCAACCACGCGCTGACGTTCCGCCGCGATACAGGCATTGATGGGCGCTACCTCGGTTTCCCCTTCCTCGTCTTGCGCCACGGTCGTCAGAGTTCAGCGAGCGCGGCGCCCCGCATCGCCCCCGTTCTGCTGTGGCCCGTCGCGCTTGAGCTCCAGAGCGGCAGTCGCCTCGGGACCCTTGTCTTCGACCGCGAGCGAGAGGAGGTCCGCCTAAACCCAGCACTTGAGGGGCTCCTTGAGGCTGCGGAGTTCGCGAAGTGGAAGGCAGCGCGGGATGAGCTCCTTGCGCGCCCTTCCATTCGCCTGGGTGATGTGATGGACCTCTTCGGTACGCTCGCAACCCCACGTGCCAGAAGGCTCGCCCGGCTACCTAGCAAGGACGTCAAGCTGCCTGCTGGAACACGGGAACTCGCCTGTGCCGCCGCGATCTTCAACGCCGAGTTCACCGGCCAATCGCTTAGCGAAGACCTTCGTCAGATGCGTCGTATGCCTCCTGCAGGAACGGGATTGGAGGCGGCCCTGCGTGTCTCGGCGGAGCCGCCGTCTGGCGCGCCGCTCGGCATGGTGCCGGAGCGCGACCGGTTCCTCACAGTCGAGAGCGACCCGTCGCAGGAGGCGGCCGTGCTCCGGTCCCGCATGGCTCCGGGCCTCCTTGTCGAGGGGCCTCCTGGTACGGGCAAGAGCCAGACCATCGTCAACATCGTGGCGGATGCTATTGGCCGGGGCGAGTCGGTCCTTGTCGTTTGCCAGAAGCAGGCGGCACTACGGGTTGTCGAGAAGCGACTTGCCGCGGAGAGGCTCGGGGACCGCCTCTTCGTGGTCGTCGATGTCAACCGGGACAGGGAGTCCATCGTTCGTGCCCTACGCGAGCAGGTGGAGGCAGTCCGGAATGCCGATCCTTCGCGGGCTGCGACTCTGCGGCAGAAGCGCGCAGGGTTGGCTGGGCGTATTGAAGCCCTGGAGGCGGAGATTGATCGGCACCACCAAGCTTTACACACGGTAGATGGTGTAACTGGCCTGAGCTACCGGGCTCTCCTGGGAGAACTTGTCGGCCTAGAGACGGGCGGCGTCCCAGTCGATGTTCCTGGGCTGAGACTGCGCCTTGCCGATCTCGATCACGAAAGAGTCTCCCGGCTCGAGGAGGTATGCGGCCCCCTCGCATCGCCTTGGCTCGAATCCCGCTTTGAGGGCAGTCCCCTCAGCGTCCTCAGCAATTTTCCCGTCGACAAGGGAGTGAATGAGGCGTTTCTTCGGGGATTTACGCTCTTCGTTAAGGCAGAGACAGAGCGTCGCGATCTCCTAGCGCGGCCGAGCACATTCGACGTTGACGATCCTGCGCCCCTCCGCGCCTGGCTTGATGAGCATGGGCGGCTGTTCGAGGTGATGTCCCCCGAGACGCGAGCCCAGCTTGCGGCCTGGCTCGATCTCTTTATAGCGGGACGCGACGGCGCAGTCTTGGGGACGCAGATCCTCGAGACGCTGGAGAGGGCCGGGGAAACCCTGAGCCGGCTCGACGAGCGCGCCCATGACAGTGCGCTGTTCAGCATCTTGGCAGCTCTCCCGCCTGGGGAACTCAGGGCGTGGCTCGATACCGCAACACGCGCGACGGCCGAAGTATCTTTCTGGGGTCGGCTCAATCCAGGGCGCTGGCAGCAGCGTCGGCGCTTGCGCACCTTCCTCGCTGGTCATGGGGAGGAGCCGACAGAAACTCGAATGGTCGCGCTGCGGCAGGCGCTCGGCCTCGAAGTGCAACTGCGGACGGTCCGCCGTGAAGTTGCCGAGGTCAGGGAGGCACTGCAGCTCGATGTCCATGAAGCTCCTGCGTCACTTCGGATGCTCCGCCGCGAGGTCGACGATCTCTTGGCCAGGCTGCGCCCGGTGAAGGACGCTGTCGCTGCGGTTCGGGTGTGCCCTCGCCCAGTAGAGGCCGAGGACATGGCTCGCTCGGGGACGCCTGAGGGCTACCGCCGCCTCCGAGGGGCCTTCGACAGTGCCTTCGAGCGGCATGCTGCCCGCACGCGGAGCCGCACCGTTCTCGCGCCGCTTGCCAAGTGGTTCCAGGAGAGTTGGATCGCAGGCTGCGCGCGGAGCATCACACAGGGGAGGGCCACGACCGAGATGCTCTTGAAAATCGTCAAGGCACTGGGAACGCTGGAGCCGTTTCAACGTTTCCGTGTCCGGGCGAAGGGGCTTGACCCAGAGGCGCTGGCGGTGTTCGCGGCTCTGCGCGACCGTGAGGATGCGCTGAGGGCGCTGCCCTCGGCCATGCTGGAGGAGCACGTGCGCCGGGTCATCCGGCGAGAGGCGCTTCTTGGCTGGAAGGCACGAATGGAGCAAACAAGGCCCGAACTGCTGCTCGAACGGCAGGAACTCGAGCGCAGGGTGCAGAGCCTCGCTGACAGCGACCGGGCGATGCGCGAGCTCAACCGGCAGTTGCTTGCAGTCGATCTTGATCGCACGCGCCTGAGCACTCCGGTGGCCTGGGATAGCATCACTCGGCTGCGCGGTCCGCGGATGAAGCGACTGCGTGAGATTCTCGAGCAGGGGGCAGATCTTGGGCTCATGCATCTGCGCCCCATCTGGCTCATGAACCCGGATGTGGCCAGCCGATTGCTACCGCTGAAGGCCCGGCTCTTCGATCTCGTCATCTATGACGAGGCTTCACAGATGCCCGTGGAATACGCCGTGCCGACGTTGTTTCGCGCAGGCCGGGTCGTCATAAGTGGCGACGAGAAACAGATGCCGCCGACGAGCTTCTTCGCCAGCCGCATCGACGGCGATGAGGATGAGGAGTTCGACGGGGAGGAACTCGACGAGGCGGCTACCGAAGCTGAGAGGTCCGCTTACGAGGAGACTTGGAACCGGCGCGAGGTGAGGGACTGCCCGGACCTGCTGCAACTTGGCCGAGGCGTCCTGCCGACCACCACGCTCCAGATTCACTACAGGTCGAGGTACCGGGAACTCATCGGTTATTCGAACGCCGCCTTCTATGGCAACCGCCTCAGCGTGCCTGCTCGTCACCCGGAGGCGGAAGTCCGACGCGTGCGCCCCATCGAAGTGCTGCGGGTCGAAGGCGTCTACGCGGACCAGACGAATGCGGCGGAGGCCCAGCGCGTCGTCGATCTACTCGCCGAGGTGTGGTCGGCAGCGCCCGAGAGTCGCCCTAGCATTGGCGTCGTCACCTTCAACCGCAAGCAGGCGGACCTTGTTGAAGAGGTTCTTGAACAACGCGCAGAGAAAGACCCCGGATTCCAGCGCGCCTACCAGCTGGAGCGTGATCGCGTCCAGGATGGCGAGGACATGGGTTTCTTCGTCAAGAACGTGGAGAACGTGCAGGGTGATGAACGCGATGTCATCGTGTTCAGCACTACGTTCGGGCGCGACAGGAACAAGGCGTTCCGGCGCTCTTTCGGTGTGCTCGGCCAAGCGGGTGGGGAGCGGCGCCTCAACGTTGCGGTGACGCGTGCCCGTCAGAAGGTAATCCTCGTCACCTCCATTCCGGTCAGCGAAGTCTCTGACATGCTGGCGAGCGGACGCGCGCCGGACAAGCCGCGCGACTACCTACAGGCTTATCTCGATTATGCCCATAGGATCAGCGCGGGCGAACTCAAGCTGGCGCGTGGCGCAACGGCACGGCTCTCAGCCAACGCGGGCGCACGACGGGATAGGGAAGTCGACCCCGATGGGTTCACTGCCGCGGTGGCTGGCTACATCCGGGAACTTGGCTATGAAGCAGTCCCGAAAGACGATGGGGATGCCTTCGGGCTCGACTTCGCTATCGTAGACCCCCGAACGCGGCTCTTCGGGGTTGCCATCGAATGTGATGCGCCGCGCCACGAGCTGCTGAGTCGGGCCCGGGCGCGAGAAATCTGGCGACCGGGGGTTCTCTCCCGGTCCATCCCTAAGGTGCATCGGGTGTCTTCCCGCGCGTGGTACCACCAAGCGGGGGAGGAGCGGCGGCGGCTTCGGGAGGCCATCCACGCGGCACTACGTGGGGAGGGACATTCATGAGCGGGCCAAAGGTTGTCCGGGTCGTCACGCGCGAGGAACTGGAGGCTGTGGCGAGACAACAGCTGCAGCTCCTAGTGGATGCGCTCGAGGAGTTGAGGCGCTGCGCGAGACGCCATGGAGCACTCGACGAGGCGTTCGAAGCGGGGCTTGAGCAGCGACGAGTGCGCATGGTGCGGCTGTTCGATGAGGCCAAGTGGGCTGCGCTCCAAGGACAGGTGCCCCTCGAAATCGCGTTCTTGGTGTCAGAGCGCGACCGCATCCGGGCACAGGCCGTGGCGTCCGTTGAGGCTGAGCGCTCGAAGCGCCAGCGCACGGAGGGGGCTGCCCGCACTCTCTTGGCGGCGTTCGAGGCCGCCGGGCGAGAGCCGCCAAAGCGCCTTAGGGAGATAGCAGACGGAGTTCAGAGTGCCGACGAGGCGGCACTTGGGGAGATGCAGGGTGTCCTGACTGATGCATTTCGGCAACTTGCCCCAGCCCCGCGCGCCGGGACTTCGGCAGTTCAGCGGGAGCTTGCTGCGCGTCTCGGTGCAGGGGAGACCGGTCAGCGATTTGCCGAGTGGCTGGAGGCCCGACCTCGCGCGGCGCCCAGCGATCCCAGCGTCCGACTTAATGCGCTGCTTGCCGAGGTCGAGGCCCTAGAGGAGCCTGAGGTGGCGCGTCCCTTCCTTGAGCGGGCCGCCGCCATTTCGCGGGAGGTGCAAGAGGGCCGTCGAGCACTCTTGACCGACGCCCTCATGCTTGACGTCGGCGCATACCGACGTGCACGGCAGGCACGCGAGGTCGCAGTCGCGAGCCTACGAGAAGTGCGGTGTAGCCTGGCAGCCCTCGGTACCCCTACGACGCTCGCGCTTGAGGCGCGTATATCCGTAGCGCTGGAAGGAGGTCAGATCAAGGACACCGAGGGACTTCTCCAGGAGGCACGCGTGACACTGGAGGTCGAGCGGCGGGAGATGGCCGCAGCAGCCCGGCGCCGGGCGGTCCTCGGAGGACTGGCCGCGCTGGGCTATGAGGTACGCGAGGCGATGGTGGTGGCTTGGCCGAAGGAGGGGCGGATAATCGTGCGCAAGCCCGGGGCGACCGACTATGGGGTCGAACTTGGAGCACCTGCCGACGCGGCGCGAGTGCAGATGCGCCTCGTGGGCTCCGACCGTCCAATGACACCCCGAGGCGCTGGACGGGACCGCGATATGGAGACGATGTGGTGCGCCGAGTTTCAGCAGCTCCGCAAGTTGGTTGCTGTAAACGGCACAGAAGTTGCCGTCGAGCGGGCGCTTGAGGCTGGCGCTCAGCCGGTGAAGACCGTCTCTCTAGAGTCGTCGCTGCAGTCAGAGGACGTTGCCCCCACAGGGGCGTCGGTGCGTAGGCCCGCACGGTGAGCGTGACCATCCTCTTGGCGACATTGAGGAGATCATCTCGATGAACGCATGGGTGCTTCCGTGCAAGCGGATAGGCTGGAGGAACGGCTGGAATACCGCGTCACCCGTCCTCTTGCCGGACCAAGTCTGAGCCTCATCTCGCCAAGCACAACCACTCGTGAGCGAGCCCCATCTCCGATTCTGAAGTCAGTCGCACATCGATTCCAGAGGTGTCGAGGATGTTCTGTGGCTCAAGCGATTACGCTGCTAGGCTTGCGCCATGCGCCTATCGTCCCTCAAGAAAAATGGAGTCGCTTGGTATCCGCAGCACGTCGCCCTCCCGGATCTCTGCAACAGCGATGGAACAGCTGTGAAGGTCGACCTATATGTGGATGTTGCTGCCCATCGCGCCTACCAAGTCGATGTCCGGAATGGCCGCTATCGTGAGGCGGACACCTCGCGCGGGCTGGGCACTTTCGGAGAGTGGAGGGATCTAGAAGCGGAGTGAGTTTGGCGATGCCTTCCAGGACCTCCCGTTGTCTCGCTGGGCTTGGCTCGAGCCCTCGGGGCTCCTCTGAGGTTCAGGTCAATTTTCCAGGGCTCTGGGGGGCTTCCCAGCGCCCCGCCGGGACGCTTCCCGAGGACTTCTTTCAGGGCTCTGTTGAGCGAAGGCTAACAGTAGCATTTGCCGTCTATCTAGTGAGGGACCATGGCCAAGTGGGCTGATTTCATCATCTCTGCGGTTCGTTATGATTCAAGCGGTACTCACATTAAGGCTCTGAAGGTCCATGTCGACGACGGCAGGGCGCACATGCCTCGCGGAAGCATTTGGACCTTCGAGGATGTGGCGCGAGAAATCCTAAATGGCCATACGTTCATCACCACTGTCCGGGATCCAAACGAAGAAGGAGAGTATGCACCGGGCGCCTTCGTGCACCTCACTCTCCGAACGCACCAGGATAAGTCGAGGAAGGACAACTTGACGAACCTGCCTCAGTTCTAGTGGCGAGCAGAAGCCTGGCCTCAAGATAGCCTCCGGACAAAGAGGAACGGACGGTGGAGGCTTGTTAAGGGCTCGCGAAGATATGCGCTCGATGCCGAGAGGGCTCCTCTATAAGTGCGGCACGACGTCAAACTGCCTAGCGCCGTGGGAGATCGATTTGCCGTGCTCCGCGCAGCCCTGCGAAGGCGCGCCCTGCGGCAATGAGCTGCATCCCCTTGAACTCGTCGCGCTCAAGGAGATCCACGAAGGGCCGTAGCAGGTAGTTCTCCTGTGCCGAGATGCCGATCTCGCTCAGGTTGGCGGGGAAGTCGATGAGCAGGAGCCCCGGGTAGGCGAAGGGCTCTGTCCTGCACAACTTGAGGAGCGCGTACTGGTACGCCAGGAAGAAGTAGGCCCGCAGGTGGGCGCCGAGCATGCGTTGCCAAGGCTGACGATCCACGAGCAGGCGCAGGCGCTCCTCAGTCACCGTGACTGACACCTGGCGAGGCCCCCAGCGTGCGCGGTCCGGGCCATTCAGCGCGTTGAGGTAGTCCGTCATCGCCGCGGCCAGGCGGTCGCCCAGCTCGGTAAACTCGGGTTCAGCCTTCTTCTCTTGAACCGCGGACTTGAGCCTGGCGATGTCCTGCCGGAGCGCGTCCACGCGCCGTGCGAGTTCCTCGCGCCTATCAAGCGTCGTACCGATGCGCTGGAGTTGGCGGATGCGCTCCTGGAGGCGCCCTGTTTCTTGGTCTGCCACAGCTAGCTCCGGCGGCAAGATCCACGCGGCCGCGGTGCGCACCGGTCGCAGGAGCCCTTCGAGGCGCGTGATTTCCTCCGCCACATCCTGGCCTAGCAGGCGTGCCTCGGCATCCTCGGCTTTGAGCCGCTCGAGGAGTCCTTCCAACTCCGATGCCTCCTCCTTCAACTGCTGTCGCTCGAAGTCGAGCCGGGCGGTTGTGGACTTGCCAGGCTCGGTGGGTTGAGTGAGAGGCTGGTGGCAGAGGTAACACTCGTGAGGAGGAGCAGCTTGCTGCGAGACCGCTCGGTCGCACACAGGGCAGTGAGTGACGCGGAGCGGGCCCAAGATATCTCCTGCTGACCGCGCTCGATCCAGCTTCGCCAACTCGCTGCGTGCGCTGTTGAGCCGAAGGGTGAGGGACGCGATTCGCTCTGTTCCGCGCTCGACCTGCTCCTTCAACCGTGTGCGGCGCGCTCGCGCGGCTTCAAGTGCCGTCCCGTACTTGGCGAAAGTCTCTGCCTGGGATGAACTCGCTTCCGCGGCGCCAGCTTCCGCGTCACGGCGTAGACTCTCCAGGGCCGCGGTTCGTTGTGCTTGTCCGGCTGCCACCTGTTCCTCTAGCTGTCGGATGGCAGCCGCCAGCGAGTCGCGGGTGAAGCCGGCGCTGGCCTCCTCCACGGTGACCATCTCGCGGGCGATTTCTTGAACGGTCTGCTCGAAGGTGGCCTTCTGAGCCTCGAGCCTTGTTTGTTGCTTCTGGGCCTCGACGAGCCGTGCGTAGTCCGAGGAGAACACAGCAGGGGCAGCGCCCAAGAACAGTACGACGGCTGCGTGCTGTTCTGCCTCTATCTGCTTGACGATGAACTCATGCCACGAGTCTTCTCGCCGGTAGAGGTGTCGAAGCAGCATGCGCCAGCTCAGGTCTGGCCACGTGTTCTCCGAGTACGGATCCCCCTTGGGGATCCGTACTAACGGGAGGCCCAGGTGCTGCAGGAAAAAGGCCGAGAACTCGGAAGCGGGCACCGACTCATCGTTGATGAGGAGCTTGGTGCGGCCACCTTTTTCCGTCCAGCGGCGCTCAAGGATGAGCGGTTCTCCGTCGATGAGCAGCTCGACGCGAGCTCGGTCATAGTGAGCGACGACCTCCTCCCCGAGAGCGTCTTCCACCGTGCCTGTATCCCCCAAGAGGTAGTCGAGCGTTTGCAGCCATTTGGTCTTGCCGGCATTGGGCTCGCCGACGATGACGTTCACGCCGGAGGCGAACTCCAGCTCCTCGCAGACATCACCGCTGAAGCGCTGAAGTCGCTGCACGTTGAGAATCTTCGCCGTCATTCCTCGATGACCTCTCCCAGCTTGCGAGCGGCCACTTCCTGGTCGAACAGCCGGTAGATGAGTTCCTTGAGTGCTGTCCCACTCTCGCCACCAAGCACTGTGCGCACGCGCTTCATCTGCTCCATGAGCTCCTGGAACGGTCCCTGGGCTCCCAATTGCTCTGCTGCTCCAGCCCCCTTTTCGGTGAGCTGAAAACGAAAGGGCTTGGTTCCGTCCCGGGTGACACGTACCAGCCCTTTGCCTTCCAGATAGGCAAGCACGTGGTAGTAGCGGTGGTCCCACGGTCCGTAGTGGTGGCGTACCATGTTCGATTCGACTGCGGGCAGGACCGTCGGTACTGGGGCCCCGCGTTCGGCGCAGGCCCGAGCGAAGAAAGCAGGGTAGCGCACGAAGAAGTCCAGCTTGGCCAGCTTCGTCAGGCCATCGATGCCTCCCTTGGCCTTGCCCTTGGTACCACCGCACACCTTGAGCAGGAGGAGCAGGCGCGCCGCATGGAACTCGACGAGCTCGTCGGGCACCAGAGGGAGCCCGGCCGGGTAGTCGCGCAGGTTGCGGATGGATCTCATCACGCCTCCCACTCGAAGGTGTGTAGACCACGCTTCACCAACTCGTACATCGTCCCTCGAAAGTAGGTGAGTGGTGGGCGTGTGCCTGCTGGCAGGGAGGCATGGAGCTCCTCCAGTGCCTTGAGGCAGCGGAGGTACCTGGCCTTGGGAGATTCGTTAGGGCCAGGCTCGTATTCCAGCCGAAGCCGGTGAAGGAGAGCCTCGATCTCGTTGAAGGCGTCCTGAGCGCCCTGGATCGATAGGTACTCCTGGCGGCGGATGGCAGCCTGATGGTCTGCGTGCTCTTGAAGGACGTGCTCGATCTCCACTTCCGCCATCCCCATCTGAGTGAGCGCCCGCCGGAGGGGATTGCCGCCAGCTGCGGTATATGGCTGCTTGAGAGCGGCGATCTTCGCCTTGAGCTCTGACAGGAGATGCTGCGAGCGCAGCTTCTTCGCGTCGAAGGGCGGCGGCACGCGAGCGGACGCCGCACGGTCCACCGCACGCAGGAGGAAGTCGTACACCTCGCGCACGTGATCGGGCGCCGACATGTCGAAGAAGTCATGCAGGTAGCCCGTCAGGCGCACCGTCGCGGAGTTACGGACGGCGTCTTCGGGGCCACGGACCTCCCACAGCACCGACTCGAGCCAGAAGAGCAGGCCGCCAGGACCGTCGACATGAAGATCTTGAAGAACTTCGGTGATCCTCTTGAGGATCTCTCGTACCTCTGGATGGTCGCGATGCCGCTGCGGAGCACCCCGAGCGTGTGTCAGCACCCGGAGCTGTGTATGGATGTCCGCCGCGGTGATGAGCCGGAAGCGGTGGGGCTCCTGACACCGAGCCTGCGCCATCGAGCGCTCGAGGATGCTCGACCCGGGCACCTCCGCCTTGTCCTTCTTGCTGCGGCGACAGAGGACCGCAGTGGACCACAAGGCATCGCGGCGCTCGGCCTTAACCTGAACGAACTCGACCTCTTGGACGCCCTTCTCGTTCCAGATGATGGTCAGGTCGTCATGCACCTCGCACCAGACAGACTCGATGAGCCGGTCGGCCAGCATCTCGATGCAGAAGCTGACGGCGACGTGGTCCTGGTAGGCGAAGCCACTCCGCGCTGTCGTTCCGCCGGACTCGAGCGGCGTGAGCTCGTGGATGGAGGGCGGCTTGGGCGCAGGAGGCAAGGCGTCCTCTCAGCAGGACAACTTCGGCAGCAGGCTCTGGAATCTCTTGGTTTTCAGGTACCAAATCAAGAAACCAGTGTGGGTGCCAGAACTACAGGCTGCTTCAGGAGGATAGCGCGGGCTAGGAGCAGGAACTGGCCGGGGAGCTCCCTGGGACATCAAGGAGCTGATCCTCCAGAGGAGTCCGTCAGCGGGCGAGGCGGGCCACGGCCTCAGAGACCAGTCGCTGGGTGGCCTCGCGCATCGCCGCCTCGTACCGGGACCTGAGCCACCGGTAGAGGTAATCGGGGACTGGTGTCTGCTCTCGCCGGAGCAAGAGGAGACGGTCCTGCACAAGTCGGAGCTTCGCGTCGGGTATGGCTCCACCGTTGGTGACTCCCTCCTCCCAGGTTGAGGAGAGCTCTTCGATGAAGCGTTCTTGTTCTGCTCCTGCGCGGCGATGGGCCTTGAAGGTCTTGATGGTGTGCTGGAGAGCAGGCATCAGAGGGACGGCGAAGCCAACGAGGAAGCTGGAGAGGCTCTGATTCGTCGCTAGAGCCAGCGCCACTGCCGCGACCACCAGGACCAGGGCGATGGAGGCAAGGAGGAACTGGTAGAGATGCCGGGCACGGTGGTCCCAGGCCACGCAGCTTCTCTGGCTGGCTAGAACTGCGAGGGCTCTCGGAAGAGGGCCCGCGTCGGCGTACCAGCCCTTGAGGATTGGGTCCCCTTTCGCGGGTTTTCCAGCATCCACTATTGCTTCCGGTATCGGCCGTACACCAAGAGCCGGGTTCCAGGGCAGTCCGAAGACGCGCGTATCGAAGTCCTCCTGGATGAGCGCTGCCTTCTGCCGGTTCTGTTCCTCCAGTCCATCGAGCAACACCAACTCGACGAGCGTCCAGAGCAGGGCGAAGAGCCCCAATGCTGCCGATGCTTTCGGCCAGTAGATCGCCACGGGGAGTGAGCCGATTGCCAAGAGGGTGACAACGAGCACACTCGCTCCGCGCACCGCCTTGGCGCGCGAGTAGAGGGCTCGTTGGGCAGCAAGTCGCTCAAGGTTCTCCTCGAGGTCTTGTCGCAGGCTGATGTCGTTGGGGACGCTCACCGTACTCCTCCTACCGGCGGGCAGGGAACCCGTCGTTGAAGACGATGCGCCACTGCCGGAAAGCCTCGTCGATTCGACCGTTGTCCTCGGCCCAGAGCGCGGCATCCGCGTGCTCGGCCGCATGCGAGGCGTGGTTCACCAGGCTGCGCGCTTGCGCAGCCGTGTAGACGATGGGGATTCGACCGGAGATGCCCAACGGGTCATTCAGCGCACGCCCTTCGCGGTCCCGCAGGAGCCTGAAGGCATCGCGCAGGCAGGCTCCATAGCCCTTGATGCCTTCGCAGGTGCCTGTGGATGCTAGGAGCAGCTCGAGGTGAAAGGAGAGGAAGGGGATATTGGGGCTGCGCGCGTACTTCCAAGCCTTCAGGAGGCGAATGGTCCCTTTGAGCTTGTTGCGGGAGGCCAAGCCCTTCAGCACAAGGTACTTGCTGTGTCGCTGCGGCGAGGTGTCAAGCCACCCCTCCGCTCCATCAGGGATGGCGAACACGGGATAGCCATCTTGTCCAGTCGTGCCGTGCCAGAAGCCAGGCACCACATCCACTGCACCCTCGCCTCCCTGAAATTTGACCACGACGGAGGGACCGTCGCTGCGAATCTCGGTGGTCTTGAACCGGGCAGCGAGCGCCTTCCGAACGTTCGTGAGCACGGTGCTTGAGCGCACCACAGACCCACCATACGTCACGTCGTCCTTGCTGATCACCGCGAGGTAGTCCACGTCCGAGTGGTAGCGGATGGCGGTTTCCCGGGTGTGGCTGCCGATGACTTCGAGCCTGTTGAGCTTCTTGAAGGCGACGACGAGTGCCTGCTTGATGCTGCGCCCGTGCGATCTGCGGGCGATCACTTCCCCTGGATTCGGCTCGATCCGGGCAAGCAACTCGGCAAAACCTTCAGAAACCGTCCTGGGCATCCAGTCCCCCTCCTGGGCAGTATGCCGGCGACCTATACCAGGAACCGCCGCCGAAGTAGGGGGGCATGCTCCAGGTGCTCCAGTCCAGCTGGGCTTTGGTGGGTGCAGCCCACCGCGAAGACGATGGGGCCTGGTGAGAAGGAGGCTGTTCATCGAGTAGACTGCGGCAGAGCCCATGTGGGCTGTCGTCCGGGGGGAACTCGTGTCTGAACGCCGCCACTATGTGCCCGTGCTGAAGCTCCTCCAGGGAGAGCGCGGGGCCCTACAGGAACTCGCTCCAGAGCACCGGAAGCGCGTGACGCCGCTCTTGGAGATTCACCCACCTCGGTGGAAGAGGGTCGTCGAGGACAAGGAGAAGACGACACGGCCGCAGACTCTGGAGGAGGTGCTGAACAAGGTCGGACCGAATCTGGCCAAGGCCCTCGCCCAGGGACGAGCTTTCATCGACGGGTTGTACCTTCCGCCGGCAATGAAGATGGCGTCGGGCGAGCACCCGCTCGCATACGTCATGGAGGAGGCACGAAGGGCAGAGGCGCAACTCGTTCCCGTCACAAGCCCCGAGCGGGCAGAAGGGTATCAGGTGGCAGTGAAGGCTGCGGTGGCTGCCGACAAACTCGGGGTGTGCATCCGGCTTCGCAGGGCGGAACTTTTCGATAATGACTTGAAGGGGAAGCTACAGCGAGTGCTCGAGGGTGTCGGAGCAGTGCCTGAAACAGCAGACCTCGTCTTGGATGTTGGCCAGGTTCAGGCCGATGACGTCAACATGCTCTCCAAGAGCATCATCGGTGTCCTGGCTACGCTTCCTCACGTGAAGAAGTGGCGCACGATCACTCTCGCTTCAGGCGCCTTCCCACAGAAGATCAGCCACATTGACGGCATGGAGAAGGTGCCACGCGCGGACTGGCTCCTGTGGAAATCCATCGTCAGCAAGGCGGAGGCGTTGGTGCGGCTGCCCGTCTACGGGGACTACTCGGTTCAGTACACAGAGCCGGCCACCCCTGAGGCGACCATTCACATGGGCAGTGCCAACATCCGTTACACCGCGGATGATCACTGGCTGGTGCTCAGAGGGCTCGGCCTCAAGCAGCACGGGTACGAGCAGTACCACGAGCTCGCCAATCACATCAGGAGTCAGGAGTGCTACGCCGGGCGGGGGTTCTGCTGGGGGGACGAGTACATCTTCAACTGTGCCGGGGGCGCCGAGACGCCTGGCAGCCAATCCACGTGGCGCAAGGTTGCTACGAGCCACCATGTCGCCCACGTCCTGCGGCAGCTCACCACCCGACGCGGGACTTGAGCCGGCGGCGCACCTCCGCCCGAAGAGAATCGGGTGGAAGTACCCCGACGAGCCGCTCGTACAGCACCTTGCGCGGTTTGCTGCGTAGCCCCGTTGCGACTCCGAGTGCCTCCAGCACCTCCAGGACCTCGTCGCGCCAGAGGAGCTTGGCCACCGCGAGAGGCTGCTGCTGTGGATTGGCACGCGCCTTCCGGTGCCGCTTGAGCAGGACGGAACCATCTGGCTGGGCTACGGCCTTCTCGACGCCCCACCATGGGGGGATGATGGTGAGTGCATCTTGAAGGTGGCTTGCGCCGACGACGAGAGTGGCCTTGTCGAGGACAGAGCTGTACGCCTGAACCTGGTGGGGAAGTCGGTCGAGGGTGTCACTCTCGCTCTTGAGCTCGTACCCGTGCAGTTCGCCGTTGATGACCACCACGTCGACGAAAACCTGGCCGTGCTCCAGTCCCATCTCTTGACGGATGTGCGTGTCCGGATCGCCATCGTGAACAGCCTGGAGGCTCTCAGTCAGGGCTTGGCGCACGTCGCGGTCACGCATGGCCAACATCCTGGGTCGTCTCGCCGGGAGTCCTTTCGTACATTGCGGCACTGGATGCTACACGCATGGGCCCAATCTGGACAGAACGGAGCATGCCCGCTTTCCGGCCGGGTACGTGCCCAACCACTTCTTCAGCAGGTGCAGCACCGGCTGCTTGGCTGATGTCGACCTCGAATCAGGGGCCGCCAGCTCGTGACGCTCTCAGCCCGAGCCACGTAGGGTAGTCCCTTCATCACACTGGAAGTCCCCTCAAGACCGACGTCAGTACCGGCGCACGCAGGAAGGGGGGCTGGACGCTGGCGACCTCCTCGTGGCGAGACCGGTCGACCGAAAGCTCCAAGAACTGGCGGCTTCCATGTGACCCGTATGTGCCCCTCCAGCGCGGATTGAGGCGGAACCAGAGGGGACAGCACGGGACGGGGCGGGATGACGAGCCAGAGTGATTTGAGGGGGATGGCGGGTAACTGCGCGTCCTGCCAAAGGGTTTTCCATCACCCCTCACCGGGTTCGATCCCCGGCTCGTGCATGACCAACACCCGGCGGCCCCTCGGGCTGCCCAGCGGCTCTAGACGGGGGAGCGAGGGCCCAAAAGAAAGGCCCGGAACCGAAGGGGGTTTCCCCAGCGATTCCGGGCCTTTGCACGTGCGCGCGATACAGGATTCGAACCTGTGGCCTTTGGCTCCGGAGGCCAACGCTCTATCCAGCTGAGCTAATCGCGCATCATGCCTACAGCGGGGGGACAAGTAGCCGACTTCCCCTGCCGACGCAAGCACGCAATCCCACGACCCACGACCAGGCGACTTCAGGCCTCCAGGGACTGCAAGAGGAGCGACAGTTGGTCGCGGCTCGCTCCCTTGGGCAGGTAGTAGTGAGGCCCCGACATCAATGCGCTGCCCACATCCTGGGCCGCCGCTGAGGTGAGGAACACGATGCGCGGCGAGCCGTTGCGCGGCATCCGCTCGGCGACCTCCAGCCCGCTCATTCCCGGCATGTTCAGATCCAGAAGCATCACGCCGTACCGACCCCGCTCGAGCCAGTCCAGGGCCTCCTGGCCATCGGCCGCCTCAATGGCTTCGTAGCCGAGATCTTCCAGGCAGAGCCTCAGGAACTCTCGCCAGTCCGCATCGTCATCTACGACCAGGACTTTGCGTACACCATCCGTTATCGGTCGACTCAAAGATCCTCCCCTGACTTCGTGACAACTCCGAGGGCTCATCCCACCATCCTTCCCGGAAGTGGCGTCCGCTGGCCTGGAGAGCGAGAGGGCTGGCACCCCACGGTTGGCAGGCGAGGCAAGGGGCAGGCCTCTTGGCTGCTGGGAGGCGGGCTATCCCGCGAGCAGCTCTTCGCGCGGGCCAGTCTTGCTGGGCGTGAGTTCGGCGGGAGCGGGTGTCTCCACCGGCGCCAAGCGCGTGCCAGGGAGCACCTTCAGCCGGTTCCCTCGCCAGTCCACCGTCCGGCTGAACAGGCCGTTGCACCATGCGGCGAAGAGCAGGGCGTCCTTGAGGAGCACCGCGGGCACCGCCTGCCAGGAGACAGGCTCCAGGCGCAGCACGCGGAACACCGCTACGTCCATCAAGGCCTTCGCCGCTGTCACTCCCGCCACCGCGGCGAAGGCCGGTGCCGTGGGGTCCAGCAACGCGCCCAGCAGGGCCAGCGGCGCCGGGTTGAGCAGCCCCTGCGCCAGGTACGTGGGCGTGCCCACCGAGGTGTGGTGGATGACGCCCCAGCGCACGTAGCGCTTGAAGAAGTCTCCCACGCGCTTCCTCAGCGACACGTTGAACACCGGTGTCCGGGCCACCACCACGCGCTTGCCCAGCTTGCGCGTCATCCACTGGCCGATCACGAAGTCCTCGGCGAGCACGTCCTTCACGGAGAAGAAGCCTCCCAGCGCCTCCACGTCCTCTCTCCGCAGCGCCATGGACTTGCCCACGACGATGTCCTGGCCCGCCAGACGCTTGGCGGCGATCACCCCCGCTGCCGCGCTCGAGGCCAGGTGGAGGTTGTCCAGCAGCGAGCCCAGCGTTCGCTCGCCGATGCCCCCGATCGGGTGCGTCACGCAGCCCACCGTCGGGTCCGCGAAGCCCTCGGCGATCTCGTCCAGGTAGCCCGGCGCCACGCGCACGTTCGAGTCGCTGATGACCCACACGTCATGGCGCGCAGCGTCCGCCAAGGTGATGAGCTGGTTCACCTTGGGGTTGAGGCCCGGCTCGCCCTCCTGCAGTACCAGCCGCATCACCTGGGGCCAGCGCGTCACCGCCGCTCGCGCCACCGCGTAGGCCGGATCCGTCATCTCCTTCACGCCCAGAAGCACCTCGTAGTTCGGGTAGCCCAACGAGGCGAACTGCTCCAGGTTGGCCTCCAAGTCGTCATCCACGCCACACAGCGGCTTGAGGATGGAGATGCCCGGCCGTACCCCCATCGCGGGGTGGGGGAGGGGCTGCTCCCGGCGGTGGCGCAGCACCTGGACGAGCTGCACGGCCAGGGCGACGAGTCCGACACAGGCGGCGGCGAGCAGGGCGAAGGAGGCAACACTCATGCGTGGGCTCCGGAGCGGCGCGCGTGCATCGCGCGACGTGTCCAGCACGCTAGAGAGGCCCGGCGTCAGCCCCGCGACCGCCCGGAGGCAGCCGCGGGAAAACGGGGTGACAGCGGCGTGAACCGCCGCAGCCGTTCCTACTCTTGAGGAAGATTCCGGCTGAGCGGGTGGCGGATGTCCTTACCCCGCACCATGTAGACCACCATCTCCGCCACGTTCATCGCATGGTCACCAATGCGCTCCAGGTGCTTGGCGATGAACATCAGCGCCGTGGCGCGCCGGATGTTCTTCGAGTCCTCCATCATGTACGCGAGGAGCTCGTTGAAGATCTTCAGGAAGAGGGCATCCAGGAGATCGTCCCCCTTGAGCACTTCCTCGGCCTTGGCCACGTCGTTGGACACGAACGAGTCCAAGGCCTTCTTCACCTGCTGCTGAGCCAGCTCCGCCAGCTTGGGTGTGTCCACGTAGGGTGCGAGTGGCGTCACCTGGTTCAGGTCGATCGCCCGCTCGGCGATGTTCACCGCCAGATCGCCGATGCGCTCCAGGTCGGTGACGATCTTCAGCGCCGTGGTGATGAGCCTCAGGTCGCTGGCGGCGGGCTGCCGCAGCGCCAGGATGCGTCGGCAGAGATCATCGACCTCCACCTCCAAGCGGTTCACGTCCTTGTCGGACTTGATGACGCTCTCCGCGAGCGAGGAGTCCCGCTCCGTGAGCGCGCGCGTACTGCCCGCGATGAGGGCCTCCACCTTCGCCCCCATCGCCAGCAGCTTCTCGCGCAAGTCGCGCAGGTCCTGCTCGAACGCCTTGTCTGTGTGGGTCGCCGGCATCCGTATCCCTCGCTCCTACCCGAACTTCCCGGTGACGTAGTCCTCGGTGCGCTTCTCGTGCGGGTTCGTGAAGATCTGCTCCGTGGGCCCGCATTCCACCAGCTCACCCATGTAGAAGAAAGCCGTGCGGTCGCTCACCCGCGCCGCCTGCTGCATGTTGTGCGTGACGATGGCGATCGTGTACGTCGCCTTCAGCTCGTGGATGAGCTCCTCGATCTTCGCCGTGGCGATCGGGTCCAGGGCGCTCGCGGGTTCGTCCATCAGCAGCACCTCGGGCTCCACCGCCATCGCTCGCGCGATGCACAGGCGCTGCTGCTGTCCTCCCGATAGCCCCAGGGCACTGTCGTTCAACCGATCCTGCACCTCGTCCCAGAGCGCGGCGCCCTTCAGGGACTTCTCCACCCGGGCGGCCATCTCCGCTTTGTCCTTCAGCCCTCCCACGCGCAGGCCATAGGCCACGTTCTCGAAGATCGTCTTCGGGAAGGGGTTGGACTTCTGGAACACCATGCCCACCCGTCGGCGCAGGTCCACCACGTCCACGTTCCGGTCGTGGATGCTCGTCCCATCCAGCAGGATGGTGCCGGTGTGGTTGGAACTGGGGATGAGATCGTTCATCCGGTTGAGCGAGCGCAGGAAGGTGGACTTGCCACACCCCGAGGGACCGATCAGCGCGGTCACCTGACGCTCGGGAATGGCCAGGCTCACCTTGTTGATCGCCACCTTGGTGCCGTAGCGGAGGGTGAGTTCCCGCGACTCCATCTTGATGCGCGGGCTGGGCGGCTGAAAGGTCATGGACGGCGTCTCAGTGGGCGCTCGCGGCGCGCCGGCGGGTACGGGTCCGGATGACGACCGCGACGAGGTTGAGGGCGAAGGTGAGCAGCAGCAGCACCAGCACCGTGGCGTACAGCAGCGGGCGCGTGGCCTCCACGTCGGGCGACTGCGTGGCCAGAACGTAGGTGTGGTAGCCGAGGTGCATGAACTGCGAGTTCAACGACGAGGGCAGATCCGGCAGGAAGTAGGCCGCGCCCGTGAAGAGGATGGGTGCCACCTCGCCCGCGCCGCGGGAGATGGCCAGCACGGCGCCCGTCAGGATGCCGGGCAGGGCGCCCGGGAGCACCACCCGCATCAGCGTCTGCGACTGGGTGGCGCCCAGCGCCAGGCTGGCCGTGCGGTGATCCATGGGGACCGCGCGCAGCGCCTCCTCGGTGGAGACGATGACCACCGGCAGCGTCAGCACCGCCAGCGTGAGCGAGGCCCAGAGGATGCCGGGCTGAGCCCAGTGCAGCTCCTCGTAGCCGAGTGCCCGGTCCAGGCCGCCGCCGACGAAGTGGATGAAGAAGCCCAGGCCAAAGAGGCCAAAGACGATGGAAGGCACGCCCGCCAGGTTGACGACCGCCACGCGCACCCAGCTCGCCAGTCGCGAGTGAGGCGGGGCGTACTCGTGCAGGTAGACGGCCGTGAGCACGCCCACCGGCATCACCGCGAGGGTCATCAGCAGCGTCAGCGCCGCCGTACCGTAGAGGGCGGGGAAGATGCCGCCGGCCATCATGCCGTCGGAGGGCGGCTGAGAGAGGAACTCCCAGCTCACATGGCCGATGCCGCCGCGCACCACATCCAGCAGGATGACGGCGAGCATCGCCACGATGAGCAGCGCGGCCAGTCCCGTGAGAGAGGTGAGCGCGGCGCCCAGCGTGCGGCGCGTGGCGTGCTTCACGAGGCACCTCCGGTCAGCCGCTTGAGCACCTTCTTCGTCCAGACGGACGCCACCATGTTCAGGATGAAGGTGAAGACGAACAGCTCCACGCCGATGAAGAACAGCAGCGAGTAGTGCGGGCTGCCCACCACCACCTCGCCCATCTCCGCCGCGATGGTCGCCGACAGCGAGCGCACCGAGTCGCCCAGGCTGGCGGAGACGATGGCCGCGTTACCCGAGGCCATCAGGACGATCATCGTCTCGCCGATGGCTCGGCCGAAGCCCAGCACGCACGCGGCGAGGATGCCCGGGGCCGCCGCCGGCAGCACCACCTTCCAGGCCGTCTCCCACGGGGTGGCGCCCAGTGCCAGCGAGGCCTCTCGATAGCTACGAGGCACCGCGGTGAGCGCGTCCTCGGACACGGTGAAGATGACCGGGACGATCGCCAGCGCCAGCCCCAGGCCCGCCACCACCGCGTTGAGCCGGTAGGTCAGACCGAACGTGTCTTGAAGGAAGGTGGCCAGCACCATCAGCGCGAAGAAGCCGAGCACCACCGACGGGATGCCCGCCAGCAGCTCGATGACGGGCTTGAGCAGCTCCCGGAGCCTGCGCGGAGCGAACTCCGCCGCGAACAGCGCGCCCGCCACGCCCACCGGCACCGCCACCAGCATGGAGACCACCGTCGTCTTCAACGTGCCGATGAAGAGCGGGATCATGCTCACCTTCGGCACATTGGACACCGGCTGCCAGATGAAGGCCGGTGGCTTGCCCGCTCGCGTGGGCTGGGTTGTGAACATCTTCGCGAGGCTCGCCTCCTCGCGGGCGTGGGCGTCCAGGAAGAGCTCCAGCGCCTCCTTCGCGATGAAGACGATGATCAACACCAGCGCGGCGATGCCGGTGAAGGCCATCAGGGTGACGATGCCCGCGATGACCTTCTCCCGCAGTTGCCGACGTCGGGCCGCGGCGGACAGCTGCGGCGCCACGACCACCGTTTGCGCGAGACCCTGCTCCATGACGGCCTCTCTATCCATCTTGTCCCAGCGCCTCGCGTGACATTCGTGTGACGGCGCTACTTCACCGGGAAGTAGCCAACCTTGTTCACGATCTGCTGTCCCTCGGGCGACAGCGCGAAGTCGATGAACGCCTTGACCTCTCCGGTGGGCTTGCCGCGCAGGTAGAAATACAGGTCGCGCGAGAGCGGGTACTTGCCGCTCTTGATGTTCTCGGCGCTGGGGGTCACCTCCTCCGAGCCCGCCTTGATCTTCAGCTCCTTGATGCCCTTGGCGTAGGCAGCGCCGCCGTAGCCGATGCCGTTCTTCTCCTTGGACACCGCGTTCACCACCGCCGCCGTGCCCGGCAGCGTCTGGGCGTTGGGGGTGTAGTCCTCACCGCCGAGCAGGTTGTCCTTCACGAACACATAGGTGCCCGAGGAGTTCTCACGCGAGTAGACGACGATGGGGGCATCCGGCCCGCCCACTTCCTTCCAGTTGGTGATGTCGCCCAGGTAGATGCCCTTGAGCTGCTCCAGGGTCAGAGACGAGAGCGGGTTCTTCTCGTGGACGTAGAAGGTGACGCCGTCCTTCGCGACGGAGATCTCCGCGCCCGTGGTGTTGAAGCGGCCGCGCAGCTTCTCGGTCTCCGCATCCTTGATGGGGCGGCTGGACATGGCGATGTCCGTGGTGCCGTTGATGAGCGCGGCCAGGCCCGTGCCCGAGCCGCCGCCCGTGACCTGGATCTTCGTGCTGGCGTTCTTCTTCATGTACTCCTCGGCCCAGCGCTGGCCGAGGATGACCATGGTGTCCGAACCCTTGATGGTGACGTTGCCCGCCTGGGCCGCCAGCGGGAGCGCCAGCAGGAAGACGGCGAGGAACGACGCGAGAAGCTTGTTCATGGTGGATGGCTCTCCTGAGAGATGCGGTAAGGGCTAGTAGCGGGCCTGCAACTGCAGGGTGAACAGGTTGTCGGACGGGTCCTTGGCGGTGCCGCCGTTGACGGTCTCGGTCATCGACAGCTCGTAGGCGGCAGTGAGCTCGATGGTCTCGCCGAAGTTGTGGATGGCCGCGATGCCGAGCGTGCCGATGGCGTTGTTGGTGCCCAGCCGGCTGCCGCTCTCGATGGCGTCGAGGCCGTTCTGGCCATCGAAGTACTCGTAGCGCAGGGCCAGGATGTCATGGATGCCGATGTTCTGGACGAGGAGCGCGTAATAGCCGTGCCCCGCGATGCCTAGCTGCTCGACGTTGTTGCGCTGATAGGCCGTGCCACCGATGAACTCGCCCTTGAGGGCGGTGCCACCCAGCGGCAGCAGGTCCAGGTAGACCTGAAGATCCGCGCCGACGCGGTCGCGATCGTAGGCGGTGCGGAAGGCATCTGGGTTGGGGCCGGTGGTGCGTTTGCCGAGCGTCGTGCCCTTCCAGCCAGAGACGCCGCCGGAGATCCACTTCAAGTCGAAGCCCAGGCGGCCGACGAAGTCCTTCTCCTTGTCGTTGTCCACGCCGAAGAAATTCGAGTTACTGATGCCGTTGCCGTCGAAGAAGCCCGCGGCTACCCGCATCACCCCGAACTTGCCGTTGAACCTCAGGCCCCGATCCCGCTCGCCGGGCAGGTAGGCCCCCACGACGCGGGTGCGCTCGGGGAACTCACGATCGCTGGAGGACTGCGGCGCCTCGTAGCCGAACGGCAGCTTCATCTGGCCGAGGGTGACCGAAAGGTTCTGCTTGGTACCGGGGATGTAGAGCGTCGCCTCGGCGTCGCGGAGCGCCACGGCCGTGGGGATGATGTCCACCTGCAGCATCAGCAGGCCCATGTCGCCGTTGTAGGTGGTCTTGATGCGGCCGCGGCGGACGGTGAAGCGGCTGAAGCCGTCGTTGAGATGCACGCCCGGGTTGGCCTCGTCCTCGTCCGGCTGCTGGTACTGGTAGCGGCTCTGGACGTAGCCGGAGATCTTCAGCTTCTTGAGCAAAGACAGGTCGCTCTTCGTCTCGATGTTCTGCTCCTCGAGCGCGGCGACCTTTCCCTCGTCCGTGGTGAGCCGCTCTTCGATGGAAGGCGTGGCGGCGGTCTCGGTCGGAGCGGCCTCGGTCGGCGCCGGGGGGGCCTCAGAGGGCTGGGCTGGGGAAGTCTCCGCCGGAGGAGTCGCGGCGGGTTGCGGCTCCGCTGCCTGGGCCCGTGCGGCGCCGGAGGCCAGAGTCAGCAGGGCAACGAGAAGATTCTTGGTCACGTTTTTGAAGCTCCAGTGTGGAACTGGCGTGGCGATCTACGGGGCCTCTGTGGCCGCTTCATTACCCGGCTGTAACAAGTAGGTGACGGGCTTCAAGACGCGTTGGGATCGACAATGCGATAGCCAACGCCACGAACCGTCTCGAGGTAGGCGCGCGCCAGCCCGAGCTTGTCGCGCAGCCGCATCACGTGCGTGTCGATGGTGCGCGTCTCCAAGCTGCTGGACAGTCCCCACACCTCCTCCAGGAGCTGCTCGCGGGTCGACACTCGCCCCACCCGCGTCATCAGGTACTCCAACAAGCGGAACTCGAGCGCGGTGAGGGTCACCTCCTTGTTGTCCACGTAGAAGCGGTGCGCGCCCACGTCGAGCTTGAGGGGACCGAGCACGTGCGCCGCGGAGTCTTCCCGAGACGGGCCGCTGCGGCGCAGGATGGCCTTGAGGCGCAGCACCAGCTCGCGGACGCTGAAGGGCTTGGTGACGTAGTCATCCGCGCCCACCTCGAAGCCGCGCACCCGGTCTGCCTCCTCACCCTTGGCGGTGAGCATGACGATGAGAACATCCCGGGTGAGCGCGCTCGAGCGCAGCTGCTTGCACACCTCCGTGCCGGGCATGTCGGGCAACATCAGATCGAGCAGCACGAGCTCGGGGCGCTGCTCGCGCGCGGCCGTGAGTGCTGCCACGCCCGTGACGGCCACGCGGGTGGAGAAGCCGGCTGCCTGGAGATTGAAGTCGATGAGTTCGGCGAGATCGCGCTCGTCATCAACGATGAGGACGTGGGACATGGCGGCGCGTAATCTCCTCGCGTCCGTTTGCAGCGGCGTGACGCAGCGGAAACAACTGCGTGACGTTCGTTGCGCTCGGATTTCGCGAGGTTGGGCGCGCGTGTTGCACGCCCGTGACGCGCGCGGGCGTCAGCCGTCCAGATCGCTCACGGCACCGAGCGGCGCCGAGGCCATGGCGGGCTCGTCGGGCAGCTCCGGCTCCGGAACGTGACGGAGCTCGCCGGCCTCCACCGCTTCCTGGCGCAGAGCGGCTGCCTCCGCCTCATCGGCGCGCGGAACGGGTGGCTCGGCGTCCACCACGGGCAGCTCGTCCGACACGGGAGCGGGACGCGGAGGCGCTCCCGGGGGCGGGCGCAGCACCGGGCCCGGAGGCGGCAGGCCCGAGTGGCGGCGCGCGGCCTCCAGCAGCGCGTGGTGGTGGCGGTAGCGCGCCTCCACCAGCTTGTGGATGAGGATGGGACCCCCGGGCACCTTGCGCGCGGTGAGCGCCTGGGTGGCCTTGCGCACCGGGTAGCGCACCCGGCGGATCTGCACGCGCCAGCCCTTGGGGGTGTAGGTGAAGATGCCGTAGGCCGGGCGCAGGTCCCCGTCGCGGGGAATGCCGGCGCTGGCCACGTCGGCGATCAGCATGCGGCCCACGCGGCGGCGGTAGGGGAAGTGCAGGTGCCCGAAGGCGCAGGCCGCCGCGTCCAGGTGCATGAAGAAGCGGCGCACCGACATCTCGTCCAGCGTCGGGTCCAGCGACTCCTCGAGGTTCTTCGGGTTCGCGTGGCAGACGAACAGGTCCTGCCCCTTGCGCGGCGAGTAGCGCACCGAGAAGGGCAGGGCGCCCAGCGTCTTGAGGTGGGCCTCGCCGAGCTGATCCCGCGTCCAGCGCAGCAGCTCCGTCTTCCAGTGGTCGCGCTCACGGTACGCCCCACCCAGGTAGTTACCCGCGAGGTAACAGTCCGTGTTGCCCATCAACAGCGCGTCACAGCGATCGGCCAGCAGCTCCACCGTTTCGCGCGGATGGGCTCCGCGCAGCGCCAGGTCCCCGGCGGCGACGATGTAATCGGGCGCCATCCTCTCGATGTCCTCGAGGACCGCCTCGCAGGCAGGAAGATTGCCGTGGATGTCCGCGAGGATAGCGACCCGCATGGTCCTTCCATCCTACCTGGATGAGGCTTCCGGGGGAGCCACTGGTAGAAAAATCGCGAACACGCTGCCTACATTGGGCTGGCTCTCCACCTTCACCTCGCCCCCCATGGCCCCCAAGAGGTGCTTGACGATGGACAGCCCCAGCCCCGTACCCCCCATGTCCCGGCTGCGACCTTTGTCCACCCGGTAGAAACGCTCGAAAATACGGGACAAGTGCTTGGGTTCGATGCCCACGCCGGTGTCCTTGACCCGTACCACGCAGCGCCCGTCCTCCAGCACGCCAAACACGTCCACTCGCCCTCCAGCCGGGGTGTACTTCACCGCGTTGTCCAGCAGGTTGAGGAGCACCTGCTCGATCGCCCGCTCATCTCCGCGCGCCGTGAGCCCAGTGGGGACGTGGAGCTCCAGGTGGATGTCCTTGCCCCCCGCCTTGGGCTTGACCGTCTCGGCCGCCCGCGAGGCCGCCACCGCCAGCGGCACGGGGGCGAACTTGAGCTGCACCTCGCGCGACTCCAGCCGGGACAGCTCCAGCAGGTCCTCGACGAGCTCGGAGAGGCGCTCGGACTGACGGTGGATGATCTCCACCATCTTGGGGGCCACCTGCGGCTCCTGCAGGGCGCCGCTCTGGAGCGTCTCCGCATAGCCGCGGATGGCGGTGATGGGCGTGCGCAGCTCGTGGGAGACGTTGGCCACGAAGTCCTTTCGCACCTTCTCCAGCCGCCGCAGCTCGGTGACGTCGTGGAAGACGGCGGCGCTGCCCGGCAGGTCCCTTCCCAGCGGCGTCACCCGGATCGCGAGCGTGCGGGGGAAGAGTCCCTCCAGGGTCAGCTCCAGGCGGGACGAGGCCCCCTCGCGGCAGGCGCGCATCACCGCTTCATGGAGGGACTCATTGCGGATGAGGGCGAGCGGGCGCTGGCCGGCGATTCCACCGCTGCCGGGCCGCAGCATCTCGCGCAAGGCATCATTGTGGCGCACCACCGTCCCCTCGGCGTCGGTGACCCAGATGCCCTCGATCATTCCGTCCAGCACGGCGGTGAGGGTGCGCGCCTCCTGGGTGAGCTGGGCGTTCTGCGCGGAGAGCCGGGCGTGGAGCGAGTCGATGGCTCCTTCCAGGGTGATCACCTCGTCCAGCGCGTCGGGCTCGGCGGAAGGCGCGGCCAGGCCGTTGGCTCGGCCTCGCGTCTTCAGCGCCAGGGAGTGGAGCTGGCGCTGGACGCTCTCCCGGCTGACCGCGAGCGCGATCGCCGAGCCGGCCAGGGTGACGGCCGCTGCCGCGAGCGCGTTGCCCAGCTCTCCCAGCATGGCCAGGAGCACCAGGACCACGGCCGCGGGCAGCAGGAGCGGCAGGAGGAGGATGCGCAGGGGCATGGCGCCAGAGGCCTTACGGGGAGTTGAGCTTGTAGCCCACGCCGCGCACCGTCTCGATGATGTCGCCCGCCGGACCCAGCTTCTCCCTCAGGCGTTTGATGTGCGTGTCCACCGTGCGCGTGTGGATCTCCGCCTGGATGCCCCACACATCCGACAGGAGGACCTCGCGCGTCTGCACCCGGCCGCCACGCTCCATCAGCGTGTGCAGCAGGCGGAACTCCAGCGCGGTGAGAAGCACCTCCTCGCCCTTGACGCGCACCTGGTGGCGCGAGGTGTCGAGTTGGATGTCCCCGGCGGCGAGCTGGGTGGCGGTTCCCTCGTCCGCGTCCGAGCGCCGCAGCACCGCCTTGACGCGCAGCATCAGCTCGCGGACCGAGAAGGGCTTCACCACATAGTCATCCGCGCCCATCTCCAGGCCCTGGATGCGATCGGACTCCTGGCCCTTGGCGCTGACGATGACCACCGGCGCCTTGCGCAGCTCGGTGTCGTTCTTCAGCATCCGCAGCACCTCGCTGCCGGCCACGTCCGGCAACATCAGGTCCAGCAGCACGAGGTCCGGAGGCCGGGCACGGGCCTTGGCCAGCCCTCCCGCGCCGGTGTTCGCCGTCTCCGTCTCGAACCCCGCGGCGCGAAGGTTGTACTCGACGAGCCCGGCGAGGTCCTGCTCGTCCTCGATGATCAGGATGCGCGCCATTGCGTCCTCCGCCTCTTGAAGCCGGGTGACGGCCTCCTCTGGCGGAGCACCAGTAGCAGATTCAATTGTGACAGCGAGGTGAAACCCACACCCCACCCGGGCTCGCTCGGAGGCTCGGGGGCCGGGCCCTGGCCGGAGCCTCAGGAATCGAAGGTGGGATCGCAGTCCACGGAGTTCAGCGTCATGGGCGCGGGAAGGACCGTCTCGTTGCGGCTCGCGTTCACCTCGGGCAGGTAGTGGCAGACGCTGCCGAGGAAGCGCGGCGGGGTATCGCCTGAGATCGCCTCGATGATGAGCGCATAGTCCCGGCCCACCGGCACCTCGATGGAGACGTCCTGGGTGCTGACGCCGCTGCCGGTCAGGTTGACGGGGAAGCGCAGCGCGCGCCCCTCGTCCTTGTCGGACTTGAGCACCAGGGCCTCCGCCTGCTTCACCTGCTGCCGCAGGCACGTCCTCTGGAGCGCCGTGCAGTCGCGCTGCTTGCCGTCTGGGAGCACCACGAGCTGGAAGACGGAGATCTGCCCGGCCACGGCCTGGTCCATGAGCAGCTCCACGCCGAAGTTGCCTGCGTTGGAGGGAGGCTCGCCGCATCCGGCGGAGACCAGGAGGGCCAGCAAGGCAAGGGGGAGCGGGCGCGGGCTCATGGGGTGGACGGGTTGACACGGATGGTGATGGGCACGCGTCCTCGCTCCTCGGAGGAGCTCAGAGCCACAGCGGTGGCGGTGCCTCCGACGACCACCGCCCCCACGGCCACCCAGAGCCAGGGGCTCTTGTACCAGGCCCGGCCGTTGCCCGCCGTCGCGGACTGGCCCGCCGCCTTGTGGGAGGCCACCTGGAAGACGAGCGGGTGGAAGGAGTCTCCCCGACCCGCGAGGCGCCGCTGCGCCGCGTCTGCCACCTCGAAGTAGTACTCCACCTCATAAGGAGTGGCCTCGGCGGGGAGCTCATAGGCGGGCAGGGTGGCCTGGTAGTTCTCCTTGCTGCCGCGCTGGCGAGCGAAGTCCACCGAGCTGAAGGCCTCGTCACCGGCTCGCCGGTAGAAGAGCTTCGCCTTGGCGCCCAGGGCCATGTCCTCGATGCGCGCCTCCACCACCACGGGCTCGCCGCCCTCGGGATCCGGGATGGGGTCCACCTGGAGCGTCACCGGGCGCACGCGCCGGCTTTTGATGTCCTCCTTGATGCGCGCATATAAGGAGCGCAGCTTCGGGGGCGCGTTCCGGGGCAGCTCGAAGTCGGGCCGCGCCTGGAGCAGCCGCTCGTAGGCCTCGCGGGCCTGCGCCTCGTCCCCCAGGTACAGGGAGGCCAGCCCCAGCAGGCGGTAGAGCTCCACCAGCTGATCGTCCGTGACGTCCGGCGCGTTCAAGCCGGCCTGGAGGGTCTTCACCGCCTCCTCGAAGTCACCCTGTTCAATCTGCTCCTGGGCGCGGGAGATCTCCGCGTGGGTGGGCCCGAGCTGGAAGCGCAGGGGCTCTGGGAAGACGGGTCGAGCCCAGGCCGGGCTGGCCGCCAGGAGCCCGCCCGCCAGGATGCTGACTACCCCTCGCAACCACCAACCGTGCATTACGCGGACGGTACCAGAGCGTTATTGAAAGGATCCACGGCTTGGAGCCTCCGGGCCGGTCACGGCCAGGTGACATCTGCCGTGGTTTCATGAACGACGGCGCGTTGACTTTTGGGGATCCCCCCTCTATGTTGCGCGCCCTTTTGCCGGGACGCTTTGTAGATGCTCGTAAAGATTGAACAAATTCAGGACAAGGGGCTGCAGCTCGACGAGCCCATCGGCCTGGAGGTGCTCCAGGAGGTCATGGGCGGCGCCGGCCAGGATACCGGTTTCCGTCCGACCCGGCCTTCGACGCTCCGCGCTTCCTTCAAGAAGGTAAGCGGTGGGGTGCTGCTGAACGGGCAGTTCACCGCCCATGTGGCCGCCCCCTGCAAGCGCTGCCTGCAGGACGTGCAGCAGGACCTGCCGGTGGCCTTCACCCTCAACCTGGTGCCCGAGTCGCTGGCCCGGGGCGAGGATGTGGATGGCGCGGACGAAGCAGGAGACGACCGCAACCAGGGCGAGAGCGCTGGCTCCTTCGGGTTGGAGGATGCGGACGAGGTGATTTTCGACGGCAAGACGATCGATCTGGATCCGATCGTGCGTGAGCAGGTATTGCTCGCCCTGCCGATGAGCGCGGTCTGTCGTGAGGACTGCAAGGGGCTCTGTGCGCAGTGCGGCCAGAACCTCAACGAGAAGCAGTGTGGCTGCGAGCAGAAGGTCATCGACCCTCGGCTCGCGCCGCTGATGAACATCAAGCTGAACTAGAGGTGAGTCGTGGGAGTTCCCAAGAAGCGGACGTCGAAGATGCGCCGTGACCGCCGTCGCGCGGCCAACAACAACCTGCGGTCGGCCGTGCAGGTCATCAAGTGCCCCAAGTGCAAGGAGCCGGTGCTGCCGCACCGCGCCTGCGCCGCCTGCGGTACGTATGGTGGGCGTGAGGTTGTCGCTACCGAATAGCTGAGGCGCCCGACCGGTGCGGCTCGTCCTCGATGCGATGGGTGGCGATCACGCCCCCGCCGCCGCTGTCGAGGGAGGCGTGCTCTTCGCGCGCGAGCACCCAGAGCACGAAGTCGTGCTCGTGGGCGACTCGTTGCGCGTGCGCACGCACCTGCCGCGCACTGGCGCGCCCGGTAACCTCCACCTCCACCACGCCTCCCAGGTGGTGGAGATGGACGACAGCCCTTCCGCCTTCCGGCGCAAGAAGGACTCTTCCCTCCAGGTGGGCTTCGAGCTCGTCCGGGCTGGGGAGGCGTCTGCCCTCGTGTCGGCGGGAAACTCTGGCGCCGTCATGGCGGGAGCCCTGCTCGTGCTCGGCCGCCTGCCGGGCGTCGACCGTCCCGCCATCGCCACGCTCTTTCCGGCCCTTCGAGGGGGCGGGCGCTGCCTGCTCCTGGATGCCGGCGCCAACGTGGACTGCAAGCCCGTGCATCTGGCGCAGTTCGCCGTGCTCGGCGAGGCCTACGTGCGCGCCCGCCTGGGAATCTCCCGCCCCCGCATCGCCGTGCTGTCCAATGGAGAGGAGCCCTCCAAGGGTACCGTGCTCACCCGCGAGGCTTCCGCGCTGCTGCGCCGGTCAGACCTGGCCTTCTCGGGCTACGTCGAGGGCAAGGACATCTTCTCCGGCGAGGTGGATGTCGTCGTCACCGACGGCTTCACCGGCAACATCGTCCTGAAGGCCTCCGAGGGCGCGGCCATGGGTGTGGCGGGTCTGCTGCGATCGGCCATCGAGAAGCGCGGGGGGCTGCCCGAGAAGCTCGGAGCGTTGCTGCTCCAGCCCACGCTCGCGGGACTGAAGCGCGTGGTGGACTATGCCGAGTATGGCGGCGCGCCCCTGCTCGGCATTCAAGGCGTGGGCATCGTCGCCCATGGGCGCAGCAGTCCGCGCGCCATCCAGTCCGCTTTGGGGGCCGCGCTGCAGATGGCTCAAGCAGGACTGCAGACCGAGTTGACGCGCTGCATTGAGCGGGCGCGCGCCTGGCTGCCTGCACGGCAGAGAGGAAAAAGAGCGACACAGGGCACTTTGTCCGATTAGAGAGCGCGCCCGGAGCGTTGGGGTTCAGACGGACACTTTGGGAGTTCTTTGTGACCCTTGCTCAGATCATTGGAACCGGTTCCTACGCTCCCTCTCAGGTCATCACCAACAAGGACCTCGAGAAGGTCGTCGACACCTCCGACGAGTGGATTACCGAGCGGACCGGCATCAAGGAGCGGCGGCAGGCCGCGCCGGGTGAGGCGACGAGTGACATGGCGGTCGCCGCCGCCCGCGAGGCCCTGGCCCTGTCCGGCACGCGCCCCGAAGAGGTAGATCTGATCGTCGTGGGCACCATCACGGCGGACATGCCCATGCCCTCCTGCGCTGCCTTCGTGCAGGCGAAACTGGGCGCGAAGAACGCCTTCGCCTTCGATGTGGCGGCCGCCTGCGCGGGCGCGCTCTATGCCATGTCCGTGGCCGAGCAGTTCATCCGCACCGGGCGGGTGAAGCGGGCGCTCGTCATCGGCGCGGACCTGTTCACCCGCATCGTCAACTGGAAGGACCGCAACACGTGCGTGCTCTTCGGAGACGGAGCGGGCGCGATGGTGCTGGCGCCCTCCGAGGATCCTCAGCGGGGCATCCTCTCCACCCACCTGCGCACCGACGGCGCGCTGGCGGAGATCCTCGCCGTGCCGGCCGGCGGCTCGAAGGAGCCGGTGACCGAGGAGACGCTGCGCACCCAGCGCCACAAGCTGACCATGAACGGGCGCGAGGTCTTCAAGTGCGCGGTGCGCGCGCTGTCCGACACCACGCAGGAGGCCCTGGCCTCCTGTGGCCTGGTGCCAGCCCAGGTGGACCACGTCATCGCACACCAGGCGAACATGCGAATCCTGGAGGCGGTGATGCAGCGGCTGGAGGTGCCCGTCGAGAAGTGCTGGATCAACCTCGACAAATACGGCAACACGTCGGCCGCGTCGCTGCCCATGTCGCTGGATGAGGCCTGCCGCGCCGGGCGCATCAAGCGTGGAGACCTCGTCGCGATGCTGGCCATCGGGGCCGGCATGACGTGGGGGAGCGCAGTGGTACGGTGGTAGTCGTGGGGTCGTCAGGGAGGGAGTCGTCACACATGTCGAAGATCGCGTTCGTCTTCCCCGGGCAGGGCAGCCAGAAGGTCGGCATGGGGAAGGATCTGCTGGAGAAGTTCCCCGAGGCCCGCGCCGTGTTCGAGTCGGCGGATGCGGCCCTGGGAGACAAGCTGTCCACCCTCTGCTTCGAGGGCCCCGAGGACCAGCTCAAGCTCACCGCCAACACCCAGCCGGCCATCCTCACCGTCTCCCTGGCGGTGTACGCCGTGTTCGCCAACCGCGGGCCGGCTCCGGCCTTCGTCGCGGGGCACTCGCTGGGCGAGTACTCGGCGCTGGTGGCCGCTGGCTCGCTGTCGCTGGAGGACGCGGTCCGGGCAGTGCGCGCGCGCGGCACCTTCATGCAGGAGGCGGTGCCCGCCGGGGTGGGCGCCATGGCGGCGGTGCTGGGCCTGGAGCCCGAGAAGGTGAAGGCCGCCTGTGACGCGGCGGCCCAGGGCGAGGTGCTCTCGCCTGCCAACTACAACTCGCCCGAGCAGACGGTCATCGCCGGGCACGCCGCCGCGGTGGCTCGCGCCGAGGCGAAGCTCAAGGAGGCGGGCGCCAAGCGCGTCATGCCCCTGCCGGTGTCCGCTCCGTTCCACTGCTCGCTGATGGATCCGGTGAAGCCGCGGCTGGCCGAGGTGCTCGGCAAGGTGCAGGTGTCCGCGCCCCGCGTCCCGGTGGTCACCAACGTGGAGGCGAAGCCCAACAGCGACGCGTCGCGCGTGGTGCCGCTGCTGCTGGAGCAGGTGAGCGCGCCGGTGCGCTGGATCGAGTGCGTGGAGGCGCTCAAGGCCGAGGGCGTCACCCGCGTGGTGGAGCTGGGGCCGGGCAAGGTGCTGGCGGGCCTCGTCAAGCGCATCAGCAAGGACATCGAGACGTTCAACGTCGAGGATTCCGCGAGCCTCGAGAAGACGCTTGCGGCGCTGGGGGCAGCATGAACGGGTTCAAGGACAAGGTGGTGCTGGTCACGGGTGGTTCGCGCGGCATCGGCCGGGCGTGCGCGGTGGCGTTCGCCAAGGCGGGCGCGGCCACGGTGGTCATCAGCTACGCGGGCAACGAGGCGGCGGCTCAGGAGACGCTGGGGCTCATCCAGGCGGCCGGCGCCAAGGGCGAGTCGCTCAAGTTCGACGTGTCGGACACCGCCGCGTGCGCCAGCACCGTGGAGCATGTCGTCAAGACGCACGGCCGGCTGGACGTGCTCGTCAACAACGCGGGCGTGGCGGTGGACGGCCTCGTCATGCGCGTGAAGGACGAGGACTGGGACAAGCAGATGGACACCAACCTGAAGGGCGCCTTTGCCCTCATCCGCGCCGCCAGCCGCCCGATGATGAAGCAGCGGGGCGGGGCCATCATCAACCTCACCTCGATCGTCGGGGAGTCGGGCAACGGGGGCCAGGCGGCCTACTCCGCCTCCAAGGCGGGCCTCATCGGCTTGACCAAGTCGGTGGCCAAGGAGCTGGCCAGCCGCAACATCCGCGTCAACGCCGTGTCCCCCGGTTTCATCGGCACGGACATGACGGCGCAGATCCCCGAGGACATGCGCAAGAAGATGGTCGAGAGCATTCCCCTGGCGCGGCTCGGCAATCCGGAAGAAGTCGCCAACGCCGTGGTTTTCCTGGCCAGCGATGCGGCTACCTACATCACCGGAGAAGTTCTGAAGGTGAATGGCGGCATGTACATGTAGCCCACGGTTGGATTGCTGGCGGGCGTGGGATATACCGCGCCCGCTTTTTACTGTGCTCGGGAAGTATGCCGAGCCCCTACATGGTTCCTGGAGGGTTTGAAACCTATGTCGACGCAAGCCATCGAATCCAAGGTCAAGTCCATCATCGCCGACCAGCTTGGCGTGAGCGATGAGGAGATCCGGCCCGAGGCCTCCTTCATCGAGGACCTTGGCGCCGACAGCCTCGATATCGTGGAGCTCGTGATGGCGATGGAGGAGGAGTTCGAGGTCGAGATCCCCGACGAGGAGGCCGAGAACATCAAGACCGTCGGCGACGCCATCAACTACATCAACACCCACAAGAAGTAGGCAGCAGGCGCGGCCGCTGGGTCGGAGGGACGCTGGCTTCCAGCGTTCCATGGCCGCGCTTTTCGTCGTAGCCGCGCACCGCGTTGGAGAAGATCGTGTCGAACCGTCGAGTCGTCATCACGGGTACCGGGTTGATTACGGCCCTGGGCACCGGGACCGAGAAGAACTGGCAGGCGATGCTCGCCGGCAAGTCGGGAATCGCGCCCATCACGCGCTTCGAGGTCGCGAAGCTCGACACGCGCTTCGCGGGCGAGGTGAAGGACTTCGAGGCCGAGCAGTTCGTCGACAAGCGCGAAGTGCGCCGGATGGACCTGTTCTCGCAGTACGCGGTGGCCGCCGCGGAGATGGCCATGCGCGAGAGCGGGTTGCCCATCGGCGCCGACAAGCCGCACGGCTACGCGAATGAGCGCGTGGGGGTCATCGTCGGCTCGGGCATCGGTGGCATCGCCTCGCTCGAGGAGCAGCACAAGAAGGGGCTGGAGAAGGGCTTCGATCGCCTCTCGCCCTTCTTCATCATCCAGATGATCATCAACATGGCGGCCGGCCTGGTCTCCATCCGCTACGGCGCCAAGGGACCGAACTGGTCTCCGGTGTCGGCCTGCGCCACCAGCGCCCACGCCATTGGCGAGGCCTGGAAGTCCATCCGCCTGGGTGAGACGGACGCGGTCATCGCCGGTGGCGCCGAGGCTCCCATCACCCCGTTGGGCATGGGTGGCTTCTCGGTGATGAAGGCGCTGTCCAGCCGCAATGACAACCCCTCCGGCGCCAGCCGCCCGTTCGACAAGGAGCGGGATGGCTTCGTCATGGGCGAGGGCGCGGGCATCGTCATCCTCGAGGAGCTGGAGCACGCCAAGAAGCGCGGCGCCAACATCCTGGCCGAGCTGGTGGGCTATGGGGCCAACTCGGACGCCAACCACGTGACGGCGCCGGCCCCCGAGGGCGAGGGTGCCGCCCGGTGCATGCGTCTGGCGCTCGCCTCCGCGGGGATGAACCCCGAGGAGGTGGGCTACATCAACGCGCACGGCACCTCCACGCCGTACAACGACGCCAACGAGACGAAGGCCATCAAGACGGTCTTCGGCGCGCACGCCCGCAAGGTGTCCATCTCCTCCACCAAGTCGATGACCGGGCACATGCTCGGCGCGGCCGGTGGCGCCGAGGCGGTCGTCAGCGTGCTGGCGCTGCTGCGCGGCGTGCTGCCGCCGACCATCAACTACACCACGCCCGATCCGGAGTGCGATCTGGACTACGTGCCCAACCAGGCGCGTGAGGTTCGCATCGACGCGGCGATGAGCAACTCGTTCGGCTTCGGCGGCACCAACGCGGTGCTGCTGTTCCGTCGCTTCAAGTAGCCCGTACCCCCGGTCCCTCTCCGCTCGGGAGAGGGCGGGGTGAGGGTGTCTCGTCCCACGGAGGGAGCCCGCGTGAAGATCATCCTCGCGTCCGACCATGCGGGCCTCGAGCTGCGCCAGGAGCTCGTCTCCGCGCTGCGCGAGCGCGGCGTGGACTTTGATGACGTGGGGCCCACCTCGCGCGACTCCGTGGACTACCCGGACTTCGCGACGAAGGTGGCCCGCGCCGTGGCCAAGGGCGAGTACACCCTGGGGGTGCTCGTGTGCGGCACGGGCATCGGCATGAGCATCGTGGCCAACAAGCACCGGGGCGTGCGTGCGGCGCTCTGCACCACCGAGTTCGAGGCCCGGATGGCGCGTGCGCACAACGACGCCAATGTGCTGTGTGTCGGCCAGCGGGTGGTGGGGGCCGGGGTGGGCCGGAGCATCCTCGAGGCCTTCCTGGCCACGCCGTTCGAGGGCGGCCGACACGAGAAACGCGTGCAGAAGATCCGCGAGGCCGAATTAGAGGGCTGAGGCGCGCTTGTGCCGGCGCCGGCCGGCGTTCCAGTCTTCCAGTCAGAGCCTCCCGGTGGGGGCCCGCAGCCAGCTTCCGAGGGACTCATGGAGAACATCCGCACGCTCGCCGAGGTCGATCCCGAGATCGCCCAGGTCGTCCGCCAGGAGACGCAGCGCCAGGAGGAGGGCATCGAGCTCATCGCCTCGGAGAACTTCGTCAGCCCGGCGGTGATGGAGGCCATGGGCTCCACGCTGACGAACAAGTACGCGGAGGGCTACCCCGGCAAGCGCTACTACGGCGGCTGCGAGGTGGTGGACGTGGCCGAGACGCTGGCCATCAACCGCGTGAAGGAGCTGTTCGGCGCCGAGGCCGCCAACGTGCAGGCCCACTCCGGCAGCCAGGCCAACATGGCCGCCTACATGGCGCTGATGAAGCCCGGTGACACGCTGCTGTCGCTGGACCTCAACTCGGGCGGCCACCTCACCCACGGCGCCGCCTTCAACTTCTCCGGCAAGCTCTACAAGGTGGTCCACTACGGGCTCACCCGCGACACGGAGACGATCGACTTCGCCCAGGTGTCCGCCCTGGCCAAGGAGCACAAGCCCAAGGTCATCGTCGTGGGCGCAAGCGCCTACCCGCGCACGCTCGACTTCGCGAAGTTCCGCGAGATCGCCGACAGCGTGGGTGCGGCGATGATGGTGGACATGGCGCACATCGCCGGCCTGGTGGCCGCGGGGGTACACCCCTCGCCGGTGCCGCTGGCGGAGTTCGTCACCTCCACCACCCACAAGACGCTGCGCGGGCCGCGCGGTGGCCTGGTGCTGTGCAAGGAGCCGTTTTTCAAGACGCTCAACAGCCAGATCTTTCCCGGCATCCAGGGCGGTCCGCTGATGCACGTCATCGCGGCCAAGGCGGTGGCCTTCAAGGAAGCGCTCAGCCCCGAGTTCAAGACGTACCAGCGGCAGATCGTCGCCAACGCCAAGGCGCTGGCCGAGGCGCTGCAGCGGGCCGGCCTGCGGCTGTGCTCGGGCGGCACCGACAACCACCTGATGCTGGTGGACCTGCGGCCCAAGAAGCTCACCGGCAAGGTGGCCGAGGAGGTGCTGGGCAAGGCGGGCTTCACGGTGAACAAGAACATGATCCCGTTCGACCCGGAGAAGCCGATGGTCACCTCCGGCGTCCGGGTGGGCACCCCCGCGATTACCTCGCGCGGCATGAAGGAGGCGGAGATGGCCATCGTCGGCCAGCTCCTCGGCGAGGCCCTGGACCATGCTTCGGATGACGCGCAGCTGGCGCGCATTCATGGCAAGGTGAAGGAGCTGACGAAGTCCTTCCCGCTGTACGCCTCGCGACTGAAGTAAACCTTTCCCGCTTCGCCCTCCGGATGCGCTGCCCCTTCTGCCAGGACACCGAGAACAAGGTCATCGACTCGCGTGAGTCGCATGAGGGCTCGGTCATCCGCCGGCGCCGCGAGTGTCTGCAGTGCAAGCGTCGCTTCACCACGTACGAGCGAGTGGAGGAGCTCTACCCGCTCATCGTGAAGAAGGACGGGCGGCGCGAGGCCTTCGATCGGGAGAAGATCGTCAACGGCCTGAAGAAGGCCTGTGAGAAGCGGCCGGTGTCGGCCGATCAGCTCGAGCAGACGGTGGGCGCCATCGAGCGGCTGCTGCAGGGCATGGGCGAGAAGGAAGTGCCCTCCAACGTCATCGGCGAAGAGGTGATGCGGCGGCTGCAGGCGCTGGACGAAGTGGCCTACGTGCGCTTCGCCTCGGTGTACCGGAGCTTCCGCGACATCGCCGAGTTCATGAACGAGCTGAAGGAACTGGCGGACCAGTCCAAGGAGGGCCGTCCCAAGCCGCTGCCCGGCAAGGGCGGCCAGCCGTCATGAGGCTGTTGACGCGAGCGCGGCTGAAGGCGCGCGGAGCGCCTCGGGCGAAGCGGGCGGCGGACTTCGACCGGGCGGTGGCCGAGTTCTTCATGCGCATCGCCCTGGAGGAGGCCTCCAAGGGCCTGGGGCGCACCAGCCCCAACCCGGCGGTAGGCGCGGTGTTGGTGAAGGGCGGGCGCATCATCGCGCGCGGCTATCATCAGAAGGCGGGCACGGCGCACGCGGAGGTGGTGGCGCTGGAGGCCGCGGGCCCTCGGGCGCGCGGCGCGGACCTCTACACGACGCTGGAGCCGTGTGACCACTACGGGCGTACGCCCCCGTGCAGCCAGGCCATCATCGAGGCGGGGGTGCGTCGGGTCATATCCGCATCCGCGGATCCCAACCCCAAGGTGAACGGCAAGGGCATCACCCGGCTGCGGCGGGCGGGGGTGGAGGTGCTCACCGGTGTCCTCCAGGCGGAGGCCGACAGGCTCAACCGGCCCTTCTTCAAGGTCATCCGCACGCGCCTGCCGTACGTGACGCTCAAGGCGGCGGTGACGCTGGACGGCAAGCTGGCGACGGCCACCGGAGACTCTCGCTGGGTGACGGGCGAGGTGGCGCGCGCGTGGGTACACCGGCTGCGCGACCGGGTGGATGTGCTCCTGGTGGGCTCCAACACCGTGCGCAAGGACAACCCGAAGCTCACCACGCGCCTGCCCGGCGGCGGAGGCAAGGACCCGGTGCGCGTGGTGGTGGACTCGCGCCTGAGCCTCAAGGCCACCCACACCGTGTTCACCCAGCGTTCGGCGGCGCGCACCGTGCTGGCCACGCTGGAGGACCCCTCGGGCCGCAAGGCCCGCCGCTTCACCGCGCTGGGCGTGGAGGTGTGGCAGGTGCGCGAGAAGCGCGGGCGGGTGGACTTGAAGGCCCTGCTGACCCGCCTCGCCCAGGAAGGCCTCAACCACGTGCTGGTGGAGGGCGGGGCGGAGATGTACGGCTCCTTCCTGCGTGACAGGCTGGCGGACGAGCTGGCGCTCTTCCTGGCTCCCAAGCTCATCGGCAGCCAGGGGCTCTCCTGGGCGGGTGACCTGGGGGTGAAGGTGATGGCCGAAGCGCTCACCCTCAAGAATGCCACCTTCGAGCAGCTGGGGGAGGACCTGCTCCTCCAGGCACAGCTCGGATGAATCCGTTATAAGCCCCGCCGATGTTCACCGGACTCATTCAGGATATGGGCGCAGTGGAGCGTGTCGTCCCCGGTGGGATGACGGACCTCTGGATTCGCACGACCCTGGGCGCGGGCAGCTTCGCCCTCGGGGAGTCCATCGCCGTGGACGGCGCGTGCCTCACGGTGGTGGAGCGGGGCGGGGACACCTTCAAGGTCCAGGCGGCCCCGGAGACGCTGCGGCGCACGACGATGGGCGAGCTGCGCCCCGGCTCCCGGGTGAACCTGGAGCGGGCGCTGGCGCTGGGAGACCGCCTGGGCGGTCACCTGGTCGCTGGCCACGTGGACGCGGTGAGCGAGGTGCTGGAGACGCGCCCCGAGGGTGGCTCCTGGGTGATGGCCTTCCGGCTGCCCTCCGAGCTGGCGCCCTACTTCATCGAGAAGGGCTCGGTGGCGGTGGATGGCATCAGCCTCACCGTTAACTCCGTGCTCCCGGACCGCTTCACCGTCCAGCTCATCCCCGAGACGCAGGCGCGCACGACGCTGCGCGCCAAGGGTGTGGGCTCGCGGGTGAACCTGGAAGCGGACATGATCGGTAAGTACGTGGCGCGGCTGTTCTCGCTGCGCCAGGGCCCGGAGAGCGGGCTGACCGAAGCGGCGCTGCGGGCGGCCGGGTTCGGGGTGAAAGGTTAAGGAGCACGGCATGGCGCGCGGCAAGCAGGGCACGGATGTCATCGAGCTGGTGGAGCGGGCGCTCGCGGAGATCCGCAAGGGTGGCATGGTCATCCTCACGGATGACGAGGACCGCGAGAACGAGGGCGACCTCGTGATGGCGGCCGAGAAGGTGACGCCCAAGGCCATCAACTTCATGGCCACCCACGCCCGTGGGCTCATCTGCCTGGCCCTCACCGAGGAGCGCATCCGCCGGCTGAACCTGCCGCTCATGGTGCAGGACAACACCTCGCCCTTCCAGACGGCCTTCACCGTCTCCATCGAGGCGGCGCGCGGCGTCACCACCGGTATCTCCGCGGCGGACCGCGCCCGCACCGTGCTGGCGGCGGTGGCGCCCAACGCCAAGCCGGGAGACCTCGTGCGCCCCGGCCACATCTTCCCCCTGCGCGCCCGCGAGGGCGGCGTGCTGGTGCGCACCGGGCAGACCGAGGGCAGCGTGGACCTGGCGCGCCTCGCCGGGCTCGCGCCCGCGGGCGTCATCTGTGAGGTGATGAACGCCGACGGCACCATGGCCCGCCGGCCGGACCTGGTGAAGTTCGCCCGCAAGCACAAGCTGGTGCTGCTCTCGGTGGCGGACCTCATCCGCTACCGGCTGGAGCGCGAGCGGCTCATCCGCCGCATCGCCTCGGCCACCGTCGAGCGCCGGGGCGCGGGCACCTTCCAGGCCTACACCTACGGCAGCGACGTGGACTCCGCCGTCCACGTGGCGCTGGTGAAGGGGGACATTCGGGGCAAGGAGCCCGTGCTCACCCGCGTCCACCGGGGCTGCATGATGGGAGACCTGCTGGGCAGCAGCGGGTGCGACTGCGGCAGCCAGCTCGAGCAGGCCTTCCAGCGCATCCAGGCCGCCGGGCGGGGCGTCATCATCTACCTGCAGAAGGACGCGCCGGCGAAGGCCCGGCTGCAGTGTACCCACACCTCCAACGAGCAGGTGGTGCGGGGCAAGCCGGACCAGACGCGCCTGCGCGAGTTCGGCGTGGGGGCGCAGATCCTCAAGGATCTCGGGTTGTCCCGGTTGCGGCTGCTCACCAACAACCCGAAGAAGATCGTGGGCCTGGAGAGCTACTCCCTGGAGGTGGTGGAGCAGATTCCCCTCACCGAGGGGAAGGCCCCCCGGCGCTTGGTGGCGCGCACGCCCCGTCGCCGGCGTGACAAGTCGTGAAGACGCGGGGTAGGCCCCTGGTGTAGGAAGCACCCATGCCTCGCTACATCGAAGGTGATTTCCTGCCCCCGAAGGGCCGCTTTGCCATCTGCGTGGCCCGCTTCAACGCGTTCATCACCGAGGAGCTCGTCAAGGGCGCGGTGGACTCGCTGGTGCGCCACGGGGTGGCCGACTCGGACATCGACGTCTACCGCTGCCCGGGCACCTATGAGCTGCCGGGCCTCACCCGCCGGGTGACCGAGTCCCAGGGCTACGTGGGCGTCGTCACCCTGGGCGCCGTCATCCGCGGCGGCACCCCCCACTTCGACTACGTGGCGGGCGAGTGCTCCAAGGGCATCGGCTCGGTGGCCTTCAGCGCCGCGGCCCTGGCCAAGCCGGTGTCCGTCACGTTCGGTGTGCTCACCTGCGATACGGTGGAGCAGGCCATCGACCGGGCCGGGGTGAAGGCCGGCAACAAGGGCGCGGACGCGGCCATGGCCTGTCTGGAGATGGTCAACCTCTACGCGAAGATGGTGGAAGGGAAGAGGGGATAGCGATGGGAGCGCGGAGAACCGGGCGGGAGCGCGCGCTGCAGGCGCTCTACCAGTTGGAGATGACCGCGGGCACGACGCCCTATGAGGCGCTCACCTCCGCGTGGGCGGCCTCCGCCGAGGAGGGCAAGCCCGACCCGGACGCCGTCAAGTTCGCCCAGGAGCTCGTCGAGGGTGTCCACGCCCACCAGGCGGAGATCGACCAGCTCATCGAGAAGCACAGCCACAACTGGCGGCTGGACCGCATGTCGCGCATCGACCGGAACGTGCTGCGCCTGGGCGTCTTCGAGCTGAAGTACCGCCCGGACATCCCCAAGAAGGTTTCCATCAACGAGGCCGTGGAGCTGGGCAAGAACTTCGGCACGGAGGAGTCCAGCGCCTTCGTCAACGGCTTGCTCGACCGCGTCGCGGGGGCCCTCGGAAAGCCGTGAACGTCACCGCCCACGAGATTGGTTTCGAGGGGCTGGATACCCTCGCCGGGGTGGACGCCCTGTGCCTCTTCGTGGCCGAGGATGACCGGCCCCTGCCCGGCACCGCCGGCTATGTGGACTGGCGGCTGTGTGGGGACCTCTCCCGCGTGCTCAAGGCGGAGTTCTTCACTGGCGTGAAGGATGACTGGCTCTTGCTGCCCACGGACGGGCGGCTGCCCTTCCCTCGCATCTTCGCGGTGGGGATGGGCCCCCGGAAGTCGCTGACCCCGGAGGCACTGGGCAAGGCGCTCGCCAGCGCCGCCCGGGTGCTGGCCAAGGCCAAGGTGGAGTCGGTGGCCCTGGAGATTCCAGGCGGGGGCGAGGTGGACGAGGCGGCCCAGGCGGCGGCCCTCCAGCAGCACTTCCTGCCGGGGTTCAAGGGCAAGCGCGTCTCGCTCCTCGCGGACAAGGGCCTGGCCAGGCTGTTGCCCGGACGCAAATCGTGAGCCGCCGCGCGCCGGGGATTCGCGGGGCGGGTGGGCGTTCTGCTAGCATGCCTGCTCCCGAGGCGAGCGCATGGGATTCAAGGTCCTGATCGTGGAGGATTCCAAGGCGTCGCGCGAGTTCATCGCCGCGACGGTGGAGGCTGTCCCCGGCCTCGAGGCCATCACCAGCGCCAGCGGCTTCGAGGCGCTGCGACTGCTGCCGCGCCACCGGTTCGATCTCATCATCACCGACATCAACATGCCCGACATCAACGGGCTGGAGTTGATCAGCTTCGTCAAGAAGAACCCCAACTACCGCGACACGCCGCTGTTCATCATCACCACCGAGGGCCGTGACCAGGATCGGGATCGCGGCATGAAGCTCGGGGCGGCGGAGTACCTGGTCAAGCCCTTCGAGCCCCAGAGCCTGGAAGGGCTGCTGAGGCGCTACCTGAAGCTGGCGTGAGCCGAGGGCCGCCGCCACCGTGAACCAGGGAGGCAAAGCGCTGGCGGAGTTCGTCGCGGAGGCGACGGAGATCCTCGACACGCTGGGCAAGGACCTGCTCACGCTGGACGAGCGCCGGGGCCAGGAGGCCGACCCCGACCTCATCAACGGCATCTTCCGGGCGGCGCACTCGCTCAAGGGGTTGTCGGGGCTGTTCGGCCAGGACCGGATTGCTCGGCTGGCGCACGGCACGGAGGACCTGCTGGACCGGCTCCGGCTGGGCAAGCTGATGCTGGACGACACCGTGCTGGACTCGCTCATCGAGTCGCTGGATGTCTTCCAGGCCCTGCTGGTGGAGACCTCGCGCGGGGAGTCCTCGTCGGCGCAGGGCGCCCGGGCGGAGGCGCTCACCGAGCGGCTGACGCAGATGGGGGCTCCCAAAGCCCAGGGGGAAGAGGATCCCCTCGAACGGCTGGAGCTGGATGCTCAGGTCCGCGCCGTCTTCACCGAGTACGAGGAGCACCGGCTGCGGGAGAACGTCCGCAAGGACGTGGCGCTGTGGCGGGTGCGCGCCGACTTCGACCTGTCCGACTTCGACAAGGGGCTGGCCGAGCTGAACAACCGCCTCAAGCCCCTGGGAGAGATCATCAGCACGCTGCCCTCGGCGCAGCCCAGCAGCGCCAGCGGCATCGCGTTCGATCTCATCTTCGGCGCCAAGGTGACGAGCCAGGAGCTGAGCGCCGCGCTGGAGGGGACGCCCGCGCAGCTCTCCCAGCTCCCGGTGCGTGCCCCCGCCCGGGCTCCGGCGCCCGCTGCGCCTCCCGCGGCCGCCTCCGTGCGCATGACCACCGCGGCGGCGCCCCCGGCCGAGCCCGCGCCCCGTGCTGCTCCCGCGCGCCGCTCGGGGACCAAGAAGAGCAAGGCCCCCAAGGCCGCGCCGCCTCCTCCCGAGCCGGAGGTCGAGATCGCGCCGCCTGCCCCTTCTCCGCCCCCGGTGAGCACCCGGAAGGGGGGCGAGGTGGAGGCCGAGGCGGAGGCCGAGACGGGCTCGAAGGGCCCTCGGGTGGACTTCGACACGTCGCTGCGCTCGCTCACGCAGACGGTGCGCGTGGACATCCGCAAGCTCGACGGGCTGATGAACACGGTGGGCGAGCTGCTGCTCATCAAGGCCAACCTCCAGCGCATCTCCGAGGCTTCCCGGCAGGAGGGCGCGCTGGTGGTCTCCAAGCTGTGGAACCAGGAGCTGGCGCGGGAGACCCGACAGCTGGAGCGCAAGCTGGATGCGCTGCAGAACGGGCTGCTCGAGGCGCGCATGGTCCCGGTGGGCCAGGTGTTCGACAAGCTGGCGCGGCTGGTGCGCCGCATCGCCCGAGAGGCCGGCAAGGAGCTGGAGTTCCTCATCAGCGGCGGCGAGGTGGAGCTGGACAAGCTCATCGTCGAGGAGCTGAGCGATCCGCTGATGCACATCATCCGCAACGCCATCGACCACGGCGTGGAGACGCCCGAGGCCCGGCTGTTGGTGGGCAAGCCCCGGCGCGCCACGGTGTCGCTGCGGGCCGAGCAGAAGGGCAACCACGTCCTCATCGAGGTGAGCGACGACGGGGCCGGCATCGACGAGCACCGCGTCCGCGAGGTGGCGCTGCAGCGGGGCCTCATCACCCAGGCGCAGGCCCAGGAGATGAACCGGCGCGAGCTGCTCAACCTCATCTTCCTGCCGGGCTTCTCCACCGCCCGGACCGTCTCCGAGCTGTCCGGCCGGGGCGTGGGCCTGGACGTGGTGAAGAACAACATCAGCAACCTCTCGGGCATCATCGACGTGTGGAGCGAGCGCGGCAAAGGCACCGCCTTCCAGCTCACGCTGCCCCTGACGCTGGCCATCATCCGCGCGCTGGTGGTGGGAGTCAGTGGGCGCACCTACGCGGTGCCCCTCAACAGCGTGCTGGAGATCCTCTCCGTGGTGCCCCAGGACATCCGCACCGTGGAGCGCCGCGAGGTGCTGGACCTGCGCGGGCAGACGCTGCCCTTCACCCGGCTGGCACGCATGTTCGGCCTGCCCGAGAAGAACACCGGTCGACACTTCGTGGTGGTGGTGGGCCTGGCCCAGGAGCGCATGGGCATCGCCGTGGACGAGCTGTTCGGCCAGCAGGACATCGTCACCAAGCCCCTGGGTGGCCGGCTTCACTCGGTTCGAGGCATTTCCGGGGCTACGGACCTGGGAAACCGGAGAACCGTGTTGGTTCTGGATGTCGCGGCTTTGCTGGAAGAGGGAATGGGGCCGGAGCGTCGTTGGGCCTGACGCGAGGTGGGCCCGGGCTGCTATCTTCCATCGAGCGTGTCCCGCTTCTCCGAACTGCTCGATGACTTCTTCTACCGACCGGACGAGGACGTCGGTGGCCTGCTGGAGTTTGCCGCCGGCAGCGACGAGATGCTGCCCGTCACCCCGGAGGAGACGCCCGAGGAGTACCTGGCCTTCGTGCTGGAAGGGGAGTGCTACGCCGTGCCCATCCGCTCCGTCCGGGAGATAGGCAAGGTACCGCCGCTGACGGAGATTCCGCGCGCCGAGCCGCACCTGCTGGGCGTGATGAACCTGCGCGGCGATGTCATCCCCGTTTATGACATCAAGATGCGGCTGAGGCTGGCGGACAAGGCTCCTCAGGTGGCGGGCCCGGATGCGGCGGCGCCCCCGCGCGCGGCGCGCATCATCGTGGCCCATACGGAGGAGGGGCCCGCGGGCGTGTGGGTGGACGCGGTGCGGGATGTGGTGCGCCTGAAGCCCTCCATGCTGGAGCAGGCCCCGCCGGGCGTGGGCGGCGAGCGCGACTGTGTGGTGGGGCTGGGACGACGCAACGCGCAGCTCTACATCCTCCTCGACCTGCAGCAGGCGCTCGCATGAGGGAGCCCATGAAGATGCTCCCGCGCCGGTCCCTGCCCGAGCGCGCGACGACGCAGGATCCGCTCGTGAAGCTCTGCTCCTTCCTCGTGGGCAAGGAGGAGTACGTGCTGGACATCATGCGCGTGGAGGAGATCCTCCCGCCTCAGCGGATCATCCCCGTGCCGCGCGCGCCCTCCTTCGTGGAGGGCATGCTGCACCTGCGCGGGGCGATGCTGCCGGTGGTGGACATGCGGCAGCGGTTGACCGCCACGGAGGCGCCGCCCTCGCCGCGCTCCCGGTTGCTGGTGTGCTTGCTGGGCCGGCGGCGGTTGGCGCTGCGGGTGGATCGGGTGACGGAGGTGATGCGGGTGCGCCGCAGTGAGATCAAACCCGCTCCCGCGTTGCTGTCTCCGGGGCGGACGCCGTTCGTGGTGGGTGTGTGTGGGACGCAGGAGCGGCCGAGGCTGCTCCTGGACATCAAGGCCCTGCTGCGCGCCGAGGTAGAGCGCGAGACGCAGCGGCCAGGAGGGGCGGCGTGACGACCGACGTCCCCACGCTTCAAGAAGAGGAGCGCTACCGGGCCGTGCTGGGGTTGGACCCAGCCGGGGCGGGGACGCTCGAGTCGCTCATCTCCGCGCTCCATGACGAGAGCTGGCGGGTGCGCCGCGCGGCGGCGGAGGCGGCCAGGCGGTTGCCGGCGCCGGGCGAGGTGGCGCTCCGGCTGGTCTCCGTCCTGGGCGAGCGCGGGGAGACGGGTGCGCGCAACGCGGCCGCCGAGGCGCTGGTGGGCCTGGGCGACGTGGCGCTGGGGCCGCTCATCCGGTTGCTGGGGCATTCGGATCCGGACCAGCGCAAGTTCGCCGCGGACATCCTCGGGCAGTTGGGCCGGCGCGGGGCCGAGAACGCGCTGATCCAGGCCCTGGCGGATCCCGACCTCAACGTCCGCGTCTCCGCGGTGGAGGCGGTGGGGCGCGTGGGCTCCGAGGTGGGGGCTCGCGCGCTGGAGCGACTGCTGAAGGAGGAGGAGCCGCTGCTGCGGTTGGCCGTGCTGGAGGCGCTCACGCAGCTCCAGTGGCCGCCGCCGTTGCCGGTCGTGGTGCCACTGCTGGCGGAGGGGCGGCTGCGGCGCAGCGCCTACCGGGTGCTGGGGCTCATCCCCCAGGTGGCCGCCACGGAGCTCATCAGCCGGGGGCTCGGTTCGGAGCTGCGCTCGGTGCGTGAGGCCGCGCTCGGGGCGCTTGGCACCCAGGCCAGCGTGGCCGACACCCCACTGCGCGCGGAGATCGACGCCCAGGCGCGCACCTCGCTCAAGCGGCTGCCCAACGCGATGGAGTTCGTCTCCCAGGCCTTCGAGGCCGAGGACTATTACGTGCGGGCTGGCGCGCTGGTGGCCGCGGGCGCGCTGCGGGAGCCCACCCTGGCCGTGCTCGTGGCGGAGGCGGCGCGGGAGGACCGGCTGCTGCGCGAGGTCATCCGCACCCTGTCGCGGCTGGGGGCCGAGGCGGGTCGGGAGCTGCTCGGGCGCATGGCGGAGCTGTCCCTGCCGGCGCGAGCGGCGGCGGCCCAGGCGCTGCTGGAGATGGTGGACCCCTCGTATGTCCCCGCGCTGAGCGCGCTGCTCGAGTGGGCCGAGGACGACCTGCGCGCCGTGGCGGTGAAGGCGCTGGGGCGCACCCAGTCGCCGGACGCGGTGGCTCCGCTCGTGGCGCTGCTGGACGAGCCAGCGCTCGCGGGCGCGGCGGTGCGGGCGCTCGGGGTGCTGTCCGGGGGCTGCCGTGAGGCCGTGATCAAGGCGCTGGAGGCGGTGATGGAGCAGCGGCCCGTGCCCGCCGCCGTGGCGGCCTACGCGCATGCCGGTGGAACGGCCGCGCTGCCGACGCTCCGCAGGCTGGCTCGCGATGCGGATCCGCTCCTGCGCGCCGCCGCCCTGGATGCCGCGGTGGATGTGGATCCAGCGGTGGGTCTGGAGTTGGCGCGCGGGGCGCTCGTGGACGAGGCCGCCCCGGTGCGTGCCTCCGGAGCGCGGGTGGTGGGGCGGGTGGGAGATGCTTCCGCGGGCTCGTTGCTGCGCCGGGCGCTGCAGGACGAGGACATCGCCGTGCGGCTCGCCGCGGTGGAGGCCCTGGGAGAGATTGGCGCCGCCGAGCGCGCCACGGACCTGGAGGCCATGGTCCGCCACCCGGACGGGGCGCTGGCGGGTCGGGCCGTTCGTGCGCTGGCGCGGATGGGCACCATCCGGCCCGAGGTGCTCCGGCAGGCGGCACGTCACTCGGACGCGGAGGTGGTGAAGGCCGCGCTGCAGGCCGGGGCGGTGTCGGCCGAGGGTGTGGCGCTGGCGGTGGAGATGCTGGGCCATCCGGGCTGGGACGTGCGCGCCACGGCGGCACGCGTTCTGGGGGACGCGGGAGGACGGGAGAGTCTGGAGGCGGTGCAGGCCGCGCTGGCCTCCGAGCAGGATGCGTTGGCACGGCGTGCGCTCTCGGACGCGGTGGAGCGCCTGTCGAGGCGCTGAGAGGGGATGGGGGGGCAAGTGGCGCCACGCTTCGACGAGGAGGGACGGCCGGAGATGAGCGCGGAGGAGTTCCGCCTCCTGCGCGACCACGTCTACGCCCACTGCGGCATCCTCATCCGCGAGGACATGAAGTTCGTGATGGAGCGGCGCCTCTGGCCGCGCCTGGAGGCGCTGGGGCTGCCGAACTTCGCCGCCTACCACCGCTTCCTGCGCTACGACACGCGCCGCAACGCGGAGCTGGACTCGGCCGTCGAGGCGCTCACCACGCACGAGACGTACTTCTTCCGGGAGCCCGTTCAGCTCAAGGCCTTCACCGAGGAGGTGCTGCCCCTGCTCCAGCAGCGCAACGCGGGGACGCGGCGGCTGCGCATCTGGTCCGCGGGGTGCTCCACCGGCGAGGAGGCCTACACCATCGCCATGCTCCTCAAGGAGAGCCGCCTCTTCGAGGGCTGGGAGGTGGAGATCTACGGCACGGACATCTCCCGCCGGGTGCTCACCACGGCGCGCAAGGCGGAGTATGGCCCCTCCTCGCTGCGGGCGACGCCGCCGGAGATGCTGTCGCGCTACTTCATCTCCCTGGGCGCCAGCAAGGTGCGGGTGCGGGATGACATCCGGGCCTGGGTGTCCTTCGGGCACCTGAACCTGCTGGATGCGGAGTCGTGCCTGCTGGTGCCTCGCGCGGACGTCGTCTTCTGCCGCAACGTGATGATCTACTTCGACGTCCCCGCCCGGCAGCGGGTCCTCCAGGTGTTCAGCGACAAGCTGGTGCCCGGGGGCTATCTGATGCTGGGGCACTCGGAGAACCTGCTCAACCTGGGAGCGGCCTTCGAGCTGGTCCACCTGCGGGGCGATCTCGTGTACCGGAAGCCCGAGCTGTCGTGGAAGGTGGAGCGATGAGCGTACGCCCTCCCGTCACGGTGCTCGTCATCGATGACTCGGCCCACAACCGCCGGATGTTGATCGAGCTGCTGGAGTCCGAGCCGGACATCCAGGTCCTCGACTGGGCGGGGGATGGAGAGGAGGGCCTGCGCAAGGTGGTGGATCTGCGGCCGGACGTGGTGACGGTGGACCTGGAGATGCCTCGGCTGGGCGGGTACACGTTCCTTCGGCTGCTGCGGAACACGGCTCCCACGCCGGTCATCGTCATCTCCAGCTACTCGCACAAGACGGACGTCTTCAAGGCGCTGGAGCTGGGGGCGTTCGACTTCATCGCCAAGCCGCAGAAGAGCACGGCGGACACGCGCGAGAGCCTGCGGTTGGAGCTGATGGAGAAGGTGCGGGCGGCGCGGATGGTGCGTCGGGGCAGCACCCCGCGGCGCGAGGCCCGCAAGCCGCCGGCTCCGCTGGAGACGCAGGAGTTGCCCTTCGTGGTGGCGGTGGCGGCGTCCACGGGCGGGCCGCCCGCGGTGCAGCGGCTGTTGGAGGCGCTCGCGGCGGAGCCCACGCCCTGCGTGCTCGTCTGCCAGCACATGCCGGCCCAGTTCACCCGGGCCTTCGCCGAGCGGCTGGATCGCATCGGCCCGTTCCACGTGACGGAGGCCTGCGAGGGGGACCGCATCGTCCCGGGCCATGTGTACATCGCCCCGGGCGGCCGCCACATGGTGCTGGCCGAGAAGGAGGGGCGCCTGGAGCTGAAGATCCCGGCGCAGGGGGGGAAGGACCGCTACGCGCCCTCGGCGGACCGGCTCTTCACGAGCGTGGCGAGGACGCTGGGCTCCAAGGCCCTGGCGGTGGTGCTCACGGGGATGGGCTCGGATGGGGCCGCGGGCGTCCGGGAGGTTCACCACGCGGGCGGGGAGGTCTGGGCGGAGTCGGAGGAGACGGCGGTGGTGTTCGGCATGCCCCAGGAGGCCATCGCCACCGGGGTGGTACGGCGGGTGCTGCCACTGGGGGAGATGGGCCCGGCGCTGGTGACGGCGGCCCGGCGTCGGCGCTGAACAGGAAGCAGAGAGCGGCTTCTTTCTGGAATCACGGTGATATCTTCGGGCCCATGACGCAGATCCGGGCTCTCGTGGTGGACGACTCCCAGGCGATGCGGCGGAGCATCATGTTCGCGCTTCAGCGCCTCGGCGGAGTGGTCTGCGTCGAGGCGGCGGACGGGGCCGAGGGCCTCAAGAAGTTCACCCAGAGCAAGTTCGATCTGGTGCTCACCGACATCAACATGCCGCTGATGGACGGGCTCAAGCTCATCAGCCACATCCGGCAGGCCTCCGAGCAGCGCGAGGTGCCCATCGTGGTCATCACCACGGAGGGGGCGGCGATGGACCGGGAGCGAGCGATGGCGCTGGGGGCGAGCGCGTACCTCGTCAAGCCGGTGCAGTCCAAGGTGGTGCTGGACACGGTGAAGGACCTGCTCAAGCTGCACTGATTCGGAGCCCTGGTGCCGCCCTCCGACATGACTCCTGCCGCTGACCCGGGCCCCGAGCCGGGAGGCCCGGTGGCGCCCGTGCTGGAGGTGGTGGCCCTGGAGAAGGCTTATGGCGCCCTGAAGGCGGTGCAGGGGCTGAGCTTCCAGGTGGCGCCGGGGGAGGTGTTGGGGTTGGTGGGGCCCAACGGAGCGGGGAAGACGTCCACGCTGCGGTGCCTGGCGGGCATCCTCCCGGTGTCCTCGGGGCGGGTGGTCGTGACGGGGCATGACGTGGCGGTGGCGCCGGTGGAGGCCAAGCGGGCCCTGGCGTTCCTGCCGGACGAGCCGCGCCTCTTCGAGTACCTTACGGTCTGGGAGCACCTGAACTTCGTCGCCCGGCTCTATGGCGTGGAGGGGTGGGAGGAGAAGGCGCGGGCGCTGCTCTCGGAGATGGAGCTGGTGGGCAAGGAGCGGGCGCTTCCGGGAGAGCTGTCGCGGGGCATGAAGCAGAAGCTGTCGATTGCGTGCGGCTTCCTGCACGAGCCGCGGCTGATCCTGCTGGACGAGCCGCTCACGGGGTTGGACCCCATCGGCATCCGGCGGATGAAGGCCTCCCTGCGGCAGCGAGCAGAGCACGGGGCGGCGCTGGTGCTGTCCTCTCATCTGCTGCCGCTGGTGGAGGAGCTGTGCCACCGCATCCTGGTCATCGCGGGAGGGCGCGCGGTGGCGCTGGGGACGCTGGCGGAGATCCGCGCGCGGATGAGCGGCGTGGACGACGGCAGCGCCTCGTTGGAGGAGCTCTTCGTTCGCATCACCAGCGCCGGAGCGGATGAGCGGCCGGGGCCTGCCGGGCCGTGAGCTTCCCTCGCGCGGTGGCGTTCCTCTGGTGGGCCTCGCTGCGCAACCGGGTGCGGCGGCAGATGCAGCGCCTGCGCCAGCCGAAGTACCTCGTCGGATTGTTGGTGGGTGGCGCCTACCTGTACGCGGTGCTGATTCGGCGGCTGAACTTCCGGGGCTCCATGGAGGTGGTGCCCCCGGAAGGGAGGATGTTCGCCGAGCTGCCACTGGCGGCCATGGCGCTGGCGACGCTGGGGGCCGCGTGGGCGTTCGGGCAGGACCGTCCCGCGCTCACGTTCTCGGAGGCGGAGGTTCAGCAGCTCTTCTCCGCGCCGGTGAGCCGGCGGGGGTTGTTGCACTACAAGCTGGCGCGCGGGTTGTTTGGGGCGTTGACGGGCGCCTTCTTCACCACGCTCTTCGTGGGCCGGGCGGTAAGCCCGCATCCCCTGCTGTTCTTCGTGGGGGCCACGGTGTCCCTGGCGATCGTGAACCTGCACGTGACCGCCGCCTCGTTCGTGCGCGTGCGGCTGGCGCGGCTCGGGTGGTTGGGGACGGCGCTCCGGTGGGCGGTCCTGGGAGGGCTGTTCGTGGCCCTGGGCCTGGCCAGCCACTCGGCGCTCGAGGCCCACCCGTTGCCTGTGGATACGCGGGGACAGACGGTGGTGCGGGACTGGCTGTACGCGGTGTTGGAGGAGCCCGCGCTTCGGACCGTGCTGTGGCCGGGGAGGATGCTGGTGGCGCTGCCGATGGCCTCAGGGGTGGGGGAGTTCGTCCGTGCGCTGCCGCTCTCGCTGGGGCTGCTGTTGGCCCACTACCTGTGGGTCTCGGTGCTGATCGTGCCCTTCGAGGAGGCAGTGGTGGTGCGGGTCGAGGAGCGGGCTCGACTGCGGGGGCCTCGGATGGCGCGGGTCGGCAACTTCGTCCTGCGGCGGCCGTTCTTCCAGCTCGTGTCGCGGGGACGGCCCGAGGTGGCGCTGCTGTGGAAGAACCTGATCGCCGCGCGGCGGATAGGGGGGCCGGAGATCCTCCTCGTCCTGGCGTTGCTGGGGCTCGCCTTTCCCGTGGGCACGGCCTTCTTTGCCCCCGAGTCCCTGTCTTCGGTGCGCCAGATCATGGCGAGCGTCTACCTGTTCGTCGCGGCCATCCTCACGGTGTTCGGTCCGGTCTCCCTGCGCTCGGATCTGCGCATGGACTTGCCGAAGCTGGACCTGCTGCGGGCGATGCCGTTGACGGGGTCGCAGGTGGTGGCGGCCGAGCTGCTCGCGCCGGGGCTGTTGCTGGCGATCATGCAGTGGGTGCTGCTCGCCCTGGCGGTGGGGATGGCGCTCGGGGTGGACTTGCCCTGGGGCTCGGCGCTGTGGGTGGCGGGGGCATTGGGGGTGGCGCCGTTGCTGACGGCCCTGACCTTTGGGGGGCTGTTCGTCCAGAACGCCGCGGTGGTGCTCTTCCCCACGTGGCTACCGGCGGATGGCGAACGGGCGCGAGGCATTGAAGCGCTGGGCCAACGGGTGTTGACGCTGGCGGGCTCGTTGCTGGTGCTCGTGGGAGGGCTGGTGCCCGCAGTGCTGGTGGCGTCCCTGGTGGGCTTTGCCCTGGCGGGGTGGCTGGGGGTATGGGCGCTGCCCTTCGCGGGGCTCACGGCGGCGGCGGGGCTGTTCGCCGAGGTGTTGCTGGGGGTGGCGGCCCTCGGCAGGGCCTTCGACCGGATGGACGTGTCGAGTGAGCCGTAGCTCACTCGGAGAGCTTCGCGTACTTGCTCGCTTCCGAGAGTTGCTCCGACTGGGGAAATACCTTGCGGGCCAACTCCGCCGTGCGTGCCGCCTCCTCGGTCTTCTCCAACTCACCCAGGGTTTCGATGAGCCCTGCCCAGGCTTCTTCGAGGCCTTCCAAGGCTTTCGAGACCGCCTCTCGATAAAGGGGCTCGGCGGCTTGGGGCGAATCCCGCACGACGCTCATGAAGCGAGCCATTCCGATAAGAGCCCCGGTCTCTCGTCCAGAGGCTTCGAGGGCGTGGCGCAGAACCTGTTCGACCTCATCGAAGAAGGTCGCTGGGTCCTGGACGCCCTCTTTGCCCCAGAGCATGGCCCTGCTCGAAACCAATAACCCTGGGACGAAGGCTGGGCAGCAGGCCTTCAGCTCCGCGAGGAGCTGCAACTGGCGGGGGCTCCCCCATTCCAGGCTTCTTGCTTCAGAGAGCATCTGCTGAAGCTCATGGGGTTTTGGGTGCATGAGGTCGCTCACAGTTTCTGGAGGAGTCGAGAGTTGTCTTTCGCTACATCCTTCAAGAGCTTCAGCGCGGTCTGAAGCTCCTTCTTGGTGGCGATGCTGAAGTCCCCTGCGTCGTACATCTTTTGGAGGTCGTGGCGGGTAAAGTCCTTGAGGCGGGAGGGGAAGCTGGGGACGCGCTGGAGTCGAGCGGGAATCTCGCCCAGCTTCATCGAGAGATCCGCGATCTGTCGTCGGAAGGCGGTAGCGGTCGCCTGTTCGACGAGGCCCGAAGCGGCGGAATCCGCGACGAGCGCTTCAGCCTCCGCGAATTGACCTTCGGAGATCAGGTGGGTGATCCGGGCCTCAGCACTGTTGCGCCCGAAGCCTCCGCCGCCGCCGTCATCGACGTGAGCGCAGGCGAGCAGCAACTGGGCTCCGAGCAGGACCGCAAGGACCCATGGCGGTTGATGTAGGGGTGAGTTCATCCCGATCGGAGGGTAGCTGGAGAACAGGGATTTCCCGCGCCGTCCCGGCTGTTTATCGGAGTCCACCGGCGAGGACCCCGGGCTCGCACAGGTGCAGTCCTGGCGACAGGGCGGGCCCTTGGAGCGGCTCCCGGGATGCCTCGCTTGTTGCTTAGGAAGCGAGCCTCCCATAAGAGGCGCAGCGATCATGGCGATGAACGAGCGTTACGAGCCGCAGGCGATTGAAGGCAAGTGGCAGACCCGCTGGGAAGAGGCGGGCGTTTTCCGGGCGGGCACCCGACCGGGAGCCCCCAAGAAATACATCCTCGAGATGCTGCCGTACCCCAGCGGCAAGATGCACATGGGGCACGTGCGCAACTACCTCATCGGGGACGTATACGCGCGCTACTTCCGGATGCGCGGCCACGACGTGCTCCACCCCATGGGCTGGGATGCCTTCGGCCTTCCCGCCGAGAACGCCGCCATCAAGGACGGCGTCCACCCGGCCGTGCGCACCCAGGAGAACATCGACTCCTTCAAGGCGGAGATCCGCTCGCTGGGTTACAGCTACGATTGGTCCCGCGAGGTCAACACCAGCCGGCCCGAGTACTACCGCTGGAACCAGTGGTTCTTCATCCAGATGCTGGAGCGTGGGCTGGTCTACCGCCGCTTCAGCAAGGTGAACTGGTGTACCGGCTGCCACACCGTCATCGCCAACGAGCAGGTGAAGGAAGGCGTGTGCGAGCGCTGCGACTCGCCGGTGGTGGACAAGGACATGCCCGAGTGGGCGTTCCGCATCACCAAGTACTCCCAGGCGCTGCTGGACGGGTTGGACCAGCTCAAGGAGTGGCCCGAGCGCATCACCAGCATGCAGCGCAACTGGATCGGCCGCTCCGAGGGCGCCGAGGCCGACTTCGCCGTGAAGGGCAGTGACGAGAAGGTCCGCGTCTTCACCACCCGCATCGACACCGTATACGGCTGCACCTACGTGGTGCTGGCGCCGGATCACAAGCTGGTGGCGAAGATCACCACGCCCGAGCGCCGCGCCGAGGTGGAGGCCTTCGCCACGAAGATGGCGGCCATCAACAAGATCGACCGCACGGCCGAGGGTGTCACCAAGGAGGGCGTCTTCACCGGCGCCTACGCCCTCAACCCGTTCACCGGCCAGCCGGTGCCCATCTGGATCGCCAACTTCGTGCTGTCCGACTACGGCACGGGCGCGGTGATGAGCGTGCCGGCGCACGACGCGCGCGACTTCGAGTTCGCGCGCAAGTACAGCCTGCCCATCCAGGTCGTCATCCAGCCGGCCACGGGCGACAAGCTGCCCCCAGGCGACAAGCTGGAGGCCGCCTACACGGAGTATGGCGTGCTGGCGGACTCGGGCGAGTTCACCGGGCTCGCCTCCGAAGAGGCCCGCCGCAAGATGGCGGCGAAGCTGGAGTCCGAGGGCCGGGGCAAGTTCACGGTGACGTACCGCCAGAAGGACTGGGGCTTCAGCCGCCAGCGCTACTGGGGCACGCCCATCCCCATCGTCTACTGCGAGAAGTGCGACCCGGAGCGCAAGGGCATCCCCGTGCCCGTGGATCAGCTGCCCGTGCGCATGCCGGAGATCGACACCCAGGCGGTGCTCACCGGCAAGGGCGAGCCGCCCCTGGCGAAGGTCGCCTCGTGGGTGAACACCACCTGCCCGAAGTGCAACGGCCCCGCGCGCCGCGAGGCGGAGACGATGGATACCTTCGTCGACTCCACCTGGTACTACGCGCGCTACATTTCACCGCAGTACGACAAGGCGCCGTTCGATCCCGCCGAGGCCAAGCGCTGGCTGCCGGTAGACGTGTACGTGGGCGGCCCCGAGCACGCGGTGATGCACCTGCTGTACTTCCGCTTCTGGACCCGGGTGATGAAGGAACTGGGCCTGTCGCCGGTGGACGAGCCCGTCACGCGTCTGGTGACCCAGGGCATCGTGAACGGCTCGGACGGGCGGAAGATGTCCAAGCGCTGGGGCAACTCGGTGGCGCCCGCCTCCATCGTGAAGAAGTACGGCGCCGATACCGCGCGCGCGTACGTGCTGTTCGCCGGTCCGCCGGAGCGCGACTTCGATTGGTCCGACGCCCAGGTGGAGGGCGCCTTCCGCTTCCTCAAGCGCGTGTGGACGCTGGCCGCCACCCACGAGGGCGTGGCGGGTGCCACGCACGCGGGCCCCTACGAGGGCAAGGCGCTGGAGACGCGCCGCGCCGCGCACAAGTGCCTGAAGCGGGTGGGGGAGGCCATCGAGCGCCTGTCCTTCAACACCGCCATCGCCGGCATCATGGAGTACATCAACGCGCTCTACGCGCTGGGTACCCCCGAGACGCCCGCGGAGAAGGCCGCCATGGCCGAGGCGATGCACGTGCTGGCCGTGGTGCTCACCCCGCTCACCCCCCACATCGCCGACGAGGTGGCCGAGGCTTACGGCTCCAAGACGTTCACCGTGAACCAGGAGTGGCCGGCCTTCGACCCCGCGCTCGTGGTGGATGACGAGATCCCCTACGCGGTGCAGGTCAACGGCAAGCTGCGCGCCGAGATCAAGGTGCCCGTGGACGCGGCCGAGGCGGACGTGCGCGCCGCGGCCGAGGCGGACGAGCGGGTGAAGGCGGCCATGGCTGGCAAGACGCTCCGCAAGTTCGTCTTCGTCCCGAAGCGACTGGTGAACTTCGTCGTCGGCTGAGCGGAGGCCCGCGGTGCCCACCGAGGTCCTCGTCATGTGCACGGGCTGCGGGCGACCGCAGCCGGCCCGCAAGGGCCCGTGCGTGGCGTGCGGGGTGGCACTGCCGGACGCTCCGGTGCCCTCGGCCTCGGCACCCGAGCAGCCGTTCCTCTCCCTCGAGTGGCGCGGTGGGCGCACCCTGGTCGGCGTGGACCGTCGCCTGACGTACCGCGCGGACACGGCCTCCTCGCCCCTCGTCGTCGAGCTCGGCAACCTCCGGTCCGTGACGCTCGGCCGGCGCTTCCTCCTCGAGGCCCTGGCCGTCGTGCCGCTCGCCATCGTCCTGGCGCTGCTGCTGCCCTCCATGCGGCCGGTGGCGGCGGCGGCCTCGGGCCTCGCCCTGCTGGTGGCCGTGCTGTGGCGCCGCTACTTCCTGGTGCTGGGCTGGGCCCATGGCGGTGGCATCCGCTGGCCGCTCGGCACGGCGCGCCTCGGCTCCGCGCGGGCCTTGCGCATCGATACGGCCTGGGCGTCGGCGGCCCCTGCCCTGGCCTCGCGGGGAGTGAGCGTCCAGGAGGCTCCGGGCACGCTCGGCCCCCGTGCTTGACCGGATCGCGCGTCCCGCTAGTGTGGGCGCCATGGCTCGGCTCAGCGCGGTGGCGTGGGGAGTGCTCGTGACGACGGTGGGGTGTGGCTACCGCTTCGTGCCCCGGGACGGGACGCTGCCCGAAGGCGTCCGCGCGGTGTGCGCCCCCATCTTCCGCAATGACACGCCCGAGCCCGGCCTGGAGACGCTCTTCACGGGGACGCTGCGCCAGGAGCTGGTGCGCGCCGGGACGCTGGGGGAGGGCAAGGCGTGCGACGCGCGCCTCGAGGGCGTGGTGACGGGCGTGGGCAGCTCTCCGACCATCGTCACCGAGCCCATCCTCAACGAGCAGGGCGTCGTGGTGGTCGGCCCGCAGCTCGCCAGCTACCGGGCGGCCGCGTCGGTGAACCTGAAGCTGCTCAAGGACGGACGGGTACTGGCGGAGACGAATGTCTCCGGCACAGAGGACTATCTGCCGGGGAGCGGCGACGTCCTGCAAGCCGAGGCCAACCGCCAGGCCGCGCTCCGGCGTCTCTCGGAGACGCTGATGCGCGAGGGCTACGAGCGGCTGGCTCGGAACTGGTGAGGCGCCGGGGAGGCGCCTCGTCCAGGGTGACTACTTCGCCTTGCCCGCGTTGGCGGCCTTGGCGAGGCGGGCGATGCGGCGCGCGGCGTTGCGCGGGTGGATGACGCCCTTGGAGGCGGCCTTGGCCAGCGTGCGGGTGGCTTCCTTGACGGCGTCCGTGGTCTTGCCCGCGTCCTTGGTGGTGAGGGCCTCGCGCGCCTTCTTCACGGCGACCTTCACGGTGGTGCGCACGGTGGTGTTGCGGGCGCGGCGCTTCTGGGCCTGACGGTTGCGCTTCTCTGCAGACTTGGTGTTCGCCAAGGTAATCTCCAACGGACGACTGTGGAAAAAGAGGGGGCCGTACCTACTTCGGCGCCCAGCGAGCGTCAAGGCGCCCGTGTTAGGCGGTGTACTCCCAGAGCAGCCCGGATGCATCCTGGAAACGGATCCGCTGGGGCTCGATCCCCTGCACGGCACCCGGGTGGGAGGCCTCCAACAGCGCCCGGAGCCGCTCGACGGAGCGGGCGGACGGCGCCCCCAGGGTGATCACCGCGCCCGAGGGCGGAGGCGCCTGGCCCGGTACGAAGCTCAAGCGCAGGGCCCCATCGCCATAATGGGCCTCGTTGGGGGCTCCGCGCTCGGAGTGCCAGCCGATCAGCGGCGCCACGGCGTCCCAGAAGGCCCGCTGGGCGGCCAGGTCCGGCACCGTGAAGCGCAGCGCCACCAGCGGCGCCCGGGGCAGGGAGGCTGGGGGCGGGAGGGCCTTCTCCGCCGCCTTGGCCGTCTGCCAGTGTCGCTCCATGTGGTCCAAGGTAGCCTCTCCCAGGGCCACACCCTCGGCCTTGAGCGCGGACTCGATGTGCTGGAAGCGGGTGGTGAAGCGGCGGATGGCCATGCGCAGCGCGTCCTCGGGGGGCGCGTGCAGGAAGCGCCCGAGGTTGGCCAGGGAGAAGAGGACATCGCCCAGCTCGTGCTCGATGGCGTCCCGGTCCCCAGAGGCGACGGCCTCGTCCAGCTCCCGTAGCTCCTCCTCGAGCTTGGCGCGCACGCCGGCGGTGTCCGGCCAGTCGAAGCCGATGCGGCTGGCCTTCTCGGTGAGGCGCTCGGCCCGGAGCAGGGCGGGCGCGGCGGTGGGCACCCCATCGAGCACCGAGCCCTCGCGGCCCGTCTTGCGCTTCTTCTCCTCGGCCTTGAGCTTGGCCCAGTTGTAGAGCACCTCCTCGGAGTCCTTCAGCTTCTTCTCGCCGAAGACATGGGGGTGGCGGCTCTCGATCTTGTCGCTGATGGCGCGGCACACCTCCGCCATCGAGAACTCGCCCTTCTCGGCGGCCAGCTGGGCGTGGAAGACGATCTGGAAGAGCAGATCCCCCAGCTCCTCGCACAGGGCGCGCCACGGGCCGCCGTAGGCCACCCGATCCATCTCGTCGAGCACCTCGAACGTCTCCTCGACGAGGTAGGGACGGAGCGAGCGCAGGTCCTGCTCCCGGTCCCACGGGCAGCCGCCCTCGGCGCGCAGCCGCGCCATGATCCCAACCAGCCGTTCCAGCTCCGCCCCGGTGGTGCTCATGTGTTGACCAACCTCCGAATCCCTGGGCCTCTGCCTCGCCGGGGGGCCCGATCCCCGGAATTGGCCGCCTACCCGGTAAGCCAGGGGGGCAGGCGCGGCTCGATTGCTTTCGCTGTGGAGGGAGCCTCGCCTATCATCGAAGGTCCGGATGCCTCACTCCTTTTGTTCGCGCCTGCTGCCGCTGATCCTTTGTCTCGCGCTGTTCACCGCGGCGAAGGCGACTGCTCAGATCGAAGCGCCCTCGCTCATCCAAGAAGTGGACCCCGACACCCAGCCGGCCGACGAGTCGGATGACTCGGATGTCTACGAGGACGAAGAGCCAGGTCCGCGCCGCCCTGGAAACAAGAAGCCCAAGGGTCGCAACGCCGAGGACGACGAGCCCGTCGCGGCGCCGCCGACTCCGACGACCCCGGCCAATCCGAGCCCGCCCGGGCCGACGCCGACTCCCACCGCGACGCCGACCACTCCGGCGGCAACGCCTACGGCCCCGACTCCGGCGGCACCCGCGGCTCCTACCCGTGCGCCGCCGCCGCCCCTGCTGGCGCCGCGCGTCTCCGATGCGGATCTGCTCGTCGTCTGGGACAACTGGAAGGAAGCCCGGAACAAGGGAGATGCCCCCGGAGCCGAGCAGTGGCGCAAGGCGCTGCTGAAGCTGCGCGATGAGGTGGCCGCCTCGGACTTCGATGCCTTCAGCGTGAGCCTGCTGCGCGAGGCCCGCGCCAGACGGGACAAGGGCGACCTCAACGGGGCGGTGCAGCTGGCCGAGTCCGCGGCGGCGCTCTCGCCGAACCTGCCCTATGCGCGCTTCTCGCTGGCGGATCTGTACGCGCGCCGCCAGATCACCTCGGTGGACCGGTACGCGCCGGAGATCCAGGCCGGCGTCACCGCGCTGATGAAGGATCCCCGCTACCTGCGGCCGGCCCTGGCGGACCTCGGCGCCATGGGGCTGCTGGCCCTGCTGGCCACGGCGGTGGCGGTGGTGGGCGTGCTCTTCGTGCGGCGGGTGCGCTACTTCGTGCATGACTTCCACCACCTGTTCCCGCGCGGCATGGGCCGCTGGCAGTCCCTCGCGGTGGCGGTGACGGTGCTGGCCATGCCCTTCCTGCTGCGGCTGGGCATCCTGCCGGTGCTGCTGGTGCTGTTCGGCGCGGTGGTGCTCTACCTGACGATGGCCGAGCGCGCGGTGGCGGCGGTGCTGGTGGCGCTGGCGGGGTTGATCCCCCTGGCCGGAGGACACATCGCTCGCGCCACGGCCTTCGCGGGCACGGTGGCCGAGGACGTCTACGTGCTGGAGCGTGGTGGGTTCGCCGGGGATGACGCGGTGGCCCGGGTGCTCACGCGCCACTCCGAGAAGGCGGCCACCTTCGCCGAGCTCTTCGCCGTGGGGCGCTACCAGGGCCGTCGTGGGCAGCTTGAGGAGGCCGTGACGGCCTACAAGGCGGCCTCGGACGTGCTCGGCCGGCGCAACGCGATGTTGCTCACCAACTACGCCAACGTGCTGCTGGCCTCGGGAGACGCCGAGGCCGCGGCCCGACTCTACCAGGAGGCCTCCCAGGCGGATGGCACGCTGGCGGCGCCCTCCTACAACCTGGCGCAGATCTACCGGCGCCGTGCCCGGGCCGTGCCCGACAACGAGGTGGGAGCCGAGCTCGAGCGCGCCGCGGAGACGATGACGGTGGCGCAGCGGCTGGACTCCACCTTGGTGGGGCGCGATGTGCCGCCGGATGACCGGATGCTGGTGAACCAGCTGCTGCTGTCGCCCACGCTTCCGCGCTCCGAGATGATGTTCCTGGCCGACGGCTCCGTGGCGGGGCGTCGCGTCGAGTCGCAGCTCGATCGCGTGCTGCTGGGCGCCTCGGGCATGACGGCGCGGCTCTACCCGGCGGTGCTGGTGGTGCTCCTGTTCCTCTGGGGCTCGGCGCGCGACCGGCTGCGGGCCTCGAAGTCCTGCGACAAGTGCGGGCGCCCGGTGTGCCGGCGGTGCGATCCGGACCTGGGCGCGGGCGCCTTCATGTGCAGCCAATGCACCAACGTGTTCGCCCGCAAGGGTGTGGTGCCCGAGCCGCTCCGGGCGCGCAAGCAGGCGGAGGTGCAGCGCCATCAGACGTGGATGGGGCGGGCCGCGCTGGCGATGGGGGCCCTGGTGTCCGGGGCCGGCCACGTCTTCGCGGGGCTGCCGATCCGCGGCGCCATCTACACCTTCCTCTTCCTGCTGGCCGTGTCCGTCGTGGTGCTGCGCGACGGGCTGCTCAAGGCCCCGTACGGCGATGCGCCGGTGTACCTCAAGCTGTTGCCGGTGGCGCTCCTCCTCCTTCCCCTCTATCTCCTGTCGCTGCGCGGGCTGCGCAAGCGTCAGGCGCAGTAGGCCCCTAGACCATGGCCCTTCAGGGAACACTCAAGGACTTCGGGATCGCCGACATCCTGCAGCTCATTGGCCAGCAGCAGAAGACAGGGCAGTTGTGCCTGGCCAACAAGGAGCAGGAGGTCAACGTCTTCTTCAAGGACGGCAACATCGTCCGCGTGGAGAGCGTCACCCGGAAGAAGAAGGACCTCATCGGCAACATGCTGGTGCGCGCCGAGGTCATCACCGAGACCCAGCTCGACGAGTCGCTGGAGACGCAGCGCCGCACCCTCAAGCGCCTGGGCGACGTGCTCGTCTCCAGTGGGGCGCTCACGGCCGACCGCTTCAAGAAGATGATGCAGCTGCAGGCCACCGAGACGCTCTATCGGCTCTTCAGCTGGGATGCGGGTACCTACGAGTTCAAGGCCGAGCCCGTCGAGTCGGACTCCGAAGCCATCACGCCGCTGCGCGCCGAGTCGGTGCTGATGGAAGGCTTCCGGATGGTCGACGAGTGGCCCGTCATCCGGAGGAAGATCAACCGCCTGGACATGCTGTTCGAATGCACCCGGGAACTGCCGCCTCCCGTCCACAAGGAGGAGGATCTCGACGCCGCCTTCGATGACGCCTTCGCCGAGAAGAAGAAGGACGAGAACAAGGGCGAGTTCAAGTCGGTGGGTGACTCGGAGCGGCGCGTCTACGAGGAGATCGCGCGGGTGCCGGGCCGGGACGTGCGCAAGCTCATCGACGTCTCCTGCCTGGGCGAGTTCGAGACCTGCAAGGCGCTGCTCAACCTCATCAACCTGGACTACATCCGCCCCCTCACCGCGGGTGGCCAGGCTGCGGCCTCCGACCGCGAAAGCATCCTGGCGAAGATCGGCGGGAGCCTGGGGCGGCTGGGCGCCAGCATGGCCACGCTGGGCGCCATCCTCTTCCTGGTGATGCAGCTGTCCGGGAGCCTGTCCCTGGCCAGCTCGCCTGCCTCCTCGTTCGCCGACCCCGCGGCCCAGCGCTTCATCTCCCGGGCGCAGATCAAGCGGATTGAGGCCGCCCTGGAGGTGTACCGCTTGGAGAAGGGCGAGGTACCCCCTAATTTGGAAAGCCTCGTCCAAGCGGGGTTGTTACAGCCAACAGAGCTGAGCTACCCGTGGAGGGAGCCGTACCATTACAGGCGCCTGGCTGCTCGAGAGTTCGTCCTGCTGCCACCCGTGTACTAGCCAGCTACGCCCGCCTCCTTCCCCTGGTCAGGGGGCGGCGTTAGGTTAAGTCCGGGACGGTTGAATGGAGGAACGTACCTCATTGAGAAACCCCGCCACGTTGGAAGCGCCTGCTGTTCGCCCAACCTCTGCCAAGGTCGATGTCCGCGATAACGAGACGGCCCTGGCCCTGTGCGGCAATCAGAACGAGAACCTGAAGCTCATGGAGCGCCGGCTGGGCGTGCGAGTCGGCCAGCGTGGCACCGAGCTTCATCTGTCCGGTCCCGCCGATGCGGTGGCCTTCGCGGTACGCCTCGTGGAGAACCTCGAGGGGATGATTCGCGCCGGCCGCACCGTGTACCGCGAGGATGTGGAGCAGGGCATCAAGGTGCTGGGGCGGGGCGGTGCCGAGTCGCTGCAGGAGGTCATGCTCGGCCCCGTGCTCAAGAGCTCCGGGAACCGGCAGATCGCTCCCAAGAGCCTGGCCCAGAAGCGCTACGTCGAGGCCATTCGCGCCCACGACATCGTCTTCGGTATCGGCCCCGCGGGTACGGGAAAGACCTACCTCGCCATGGCCATGGCGGTGGCCTTCCTCCAGGAGCGCAAGGTCAAGCGCATCATCCTGGCGCGCCCCGCCGTGGAAGCCGGTGAGAAGCTCGGCTTCCTGCCCGGAGACCTGGCGGAGAAGGTGAACCCGTACCTGAGACCGCTCTATGACGCGCTGCACGACATGATGGCGGGCGAGCGCGCCGCGCAGCTGGTGGAGCAGGGCGTCATCGAAGTGGCTCCGCTGGCCTTCATGCGTGGCCGTACGCTCAATGATGCGTTCGTCATCCTCGACGAGGCGCAGAACACCACCGTCGAGCAGATGAAGATGTTCCTCACCCGCCTGGGCTACAACAGCAAGGCGGTGGTGACGGGCGACGTGACGCAGGTGGACCTGCCCATCGGGAAGATGTCCGGCCTGAACCACGCGCGCGCCATCCTGAAGAACATCGACGGCATCAACTTCTCCGAGTTCACGGAGGTGGATGTGGTACGCCACCCCCTGGTGCAGGAAGTCATTCGCGCCTACGACAAGGCCGAGTCGGCCAAGGCCGAAGCGGCCAAGGAGCAGGCGGCCCAGGAGGCGCAGGACCCTTCCGAGGCTGAGACTCCCGAAGTCGAGGAGCCCATCGCCACGTGATTTCGCGGACTTGGCTGACTGGAGGGACTCCGGGCGAGCGTCCGGAGTCGCTCTGGCAGCCTGCCTCCTTGATGCGGCCATCCAGGCTCTCGTAGGGTCGGGGGTCTTATGGCTGAACCGGAATCATCCACTCCCAGGCCCAGTCCCCTGGACACGCTGACCCACCGGCTCGGGCTGGACGGTAGGGTCTGGGGTCGGCGTGTGACGTTGCTGTTGCTGCTGCTGGTGGTCTCGGTGGCGGCGGGCTTCGTCATCTCCCCCGGGCTCTACAGCCAGCAGATCCCCGCCCTCACCCAGGAGCACGTCGGCAAGCCCTTCCGGGCCAACTCGCCGGCGGGCTTCAAGACCGGGCGGGACTACGACATCCGCTATGACGCGATGACGGAGCAGCGGCGCCAGGAGGCCCGCGGCGCCGTGCGCCCGGTGTACGACCTGAACCCGGAGGTGGTGGAGAAGGTCCGCACCACCGTGAAGGGCGCCTTCTCCGAGATGCGCTCGCGGCTGGCCACGAAAGCCGCCGAGGAGAGCGACAACGGTGGGGAAGGGGAGGCGGAGGTGCGCAAGCCCCGCAAGCCCGTGCCGCCCACCGCCGAGGAGCTGGAGCGCGTGCGCAAGGAGCGCGAGCTGATGCAGGGGGACCTGCAGGAGCTGCTCTTCGGCCAGCGCGACTCGGCGCTGGAGACGGAGGACTTCCAGGCGCTGGTGTCCAACGGGTTCTCGGCGGAGGCCGAGGCGGCGACGCTGGCGCTGTTGGAGCGGGCCTATGGCTCGGAGCGAGGGAAGGTCTTCATCGCCAGCTCTCGTGAGGAGCTGGCGCGCGAGGGGCCGCAGGGCATCACCGTGCGCGATGTCCGCCACAGCGGGGAGCAGACGCTGCCGGGGACCGCGCCGGGCGTGATGGATGTGCGCGAGGCCCACTCGGAGCTGGACCGCTTCGCCTCCATCCCGGGCAACCTGCTGCCGGACGCGCCGGGCGTGCAGCGCCGGGCGGTGCTGCGGCTGGCCAAGCGGCTGGTTCGGCCGGACCTGACCATCAACATCGCGGAGACGAACTCTCGCCGGCTCAAGGCGGTCGAGGCGGTGAAGGACGCGGTCATCTCCTTGAAGAAGGGCCAGCGCGTCATCGGTGACGGGGAGCTGGTCAACGAGACGCACCTGGTCATCCTCCAGGGGATGCGGGCGCAGACGGACCGGTTGGATCTGCTGCAATTGCAGGTGGGCGGCACGGGCCTGGTGGCGCTGCTGGTCGCCGCCTCCTTCGTCTTCTGCCGCACGGCGTTCCGGCGCTTCCGGCCCACGCGCAAGGATGGGGTGCTGCTGGGGCTGTTGCTGGTGGCGATGCTGGGGCTGCTGCAGCTGTGGGTGTCCATCGCGGACGCGGTGCAGGACCGGTACACGGCGCTGCCCATCGAGGCGCTGTACTACGCCTTCCCGGTGGCGGCGGGCGCCATGCTGGTGCGCTTCATCCTCTCCGAGGAGCTGTCGCTCTTCTTCGCCATCGTGCTGGCGAGCCTGACGGGCGTCATGCTGGGCAACTCGCTGTCCTTCGGCATCTTCGCGCTGATAGGCGCGCTGGTGGCGGCCGATCGCATCACCCGGGCGCGGGACCGGGTGGGCATCTTCAAGGCGGGCTTGATTACCGGCCTGGTGAACCTGGTGGCCGTGCTCTGCCTCTTCCTGGGAGAGGGCAAGGGGCTCAACGGGGACACGCTGCTGACGGCGGTGTTCGCCTGCCTGGGCGCGGCACTGGCGGTGCCGGTGATGGTGATGGCGCTTACGCCGCTCATCGAGGCGACGTTCGGCTACGCCTCGGACATCAAGCTGCTGGAGCTGGCCAACCTCAACCACCCGGCGCTCAAGGAGCTCATCGTCCAGGCGCCGGGCACCTACCACCACTCGATCATCATCGGCACGCTGGTGGAGAACGCGGCGGAGGCCATCGGCGCCAACCCGCTGCTGGCGCGCTCGTGCGCCTACTACCATGACATCGGAAAGGGCCGGAACCCGCTCTACTTCGGGGAGAACCAGAAGGGCGATAACCGGCACGACTCGCTGGCACCGGCGATGAGCGCGGTCATCATCAAGCGCCACGTGACGGAAGGCCTGGAGATGGCGCGGCAGTACCGGCTGCCCAAGCTGGTGGCGGATGCGATTCCGCAGCACCACGGCACGCGGCTGGTGGGCTACTTCTTCCACAAGGCGGTCAAGGAGCAGGAGGGCAAGGAAGGCGCTCAGCCGATCGATGAGAGCATCTATCGGTACCCCGGCCCCAAGCCCCAGTTCCGCGAGGCAGCGCTGGTGATGATCGCCGACGCGGTGGAGGCCTCCACGCGGGCCATGCCCGAGCCGACGACGCCGAAGCTGCAGGCGCAGGTGCAGAAGATGATCAACCTCATCTTCTCCGAGGGGCAGCTGGATGAGTGTGACTTGACGCTGAAGGATCTCAACCTCATCGCCAGCTCCTTCCTGCACACGCTCGAGGGCATCTACCACGCGCGCCCGCAGTACCCGGCGGGCGCACTGGTGGGAGGCCAGAAGGGGGCGGCGCTGGTGGTGGCCCCTCCGCCCAAGTCGGACAGCAAGGCGAAGACGGCCTGAGTCATTCGCCCCCAGGAGGCGACGTGTGAGGCTGCGCAAGGGAAAGCTGATCCCCCGAGAGGACGGCAAGCGCATCGAGGAGTTCATCGGCGCGGCCACCACGGGGAGCGCCTCCGCGTCAGTGGCGCGGATGCTGGCGCCGCCGGGCTGGTCCGAGCCGGCGCAGAAGCCCGAGTTCGACGAGGTGGTGCTCGTGCTGCTCGGCGAGCTGACGATCGTCATCGACGGCAAGCGCGAGCGCATCGGCCCGGGCGAGGTGGGGTGGGTGCCGCGAGGCCGGCGTGTCCTGTACCGCAATGACGGGCAGGGGGCGTGTGACTACTGGTCCATCTGCGCGCCGGCGTTCCGGCCCGAATTGGCGCACGTCGAGGCGGCCGAGTCGGAGCCGCAGGCCAACCACGTCACGGTGCAGGTGGCGCACGCCCAGGGCGAGGCGATGGAGAAGTCCCTGGAGTCGCTGGGGCGCGCGTACCTGGAGCGGCTGGGCCTGAGCGGGTGTGAGCTGTCCCTGTCGCTGGTGGGAGACCGAGCCATCCGCCGGCTCAACCGGACGTGGCGCAAGAAGGACAAGGCCACGGACGTGCTGAGCTTCCCGGCGGGCGACCTCCCCAAGGGCACTCCGGGGCCCAGGCAGCTGGGGGACGTGGTCATCTCGCTGGATACGGCGAAGCGGCAAGCGAAGGAGTACGGCCGCACGCTGGAGGCGGAGGTGGCGCGCTACCTCGCGCACGGGCTGCTGCACCTGCTGGGGCATGACCATGAGCGCCCGCAGGACGCCCGGAAGATGGCCGCGCTGGAGGAGAAGTTGCTGGGTGGCAGCGGCATGGTCTCGGACGCCGTGCGCGCGGGGCGAGCCCGCCGGCTCGTGTGACGATCGGCCGAGGCGCGGGGTTGTGTCGCACCCGGCGCGTGATAGGTACGACACACCCTGTCGTGTGTTGGACGGAACATGCCCCGCTCTGCCCCATTGCTCCTCTGCCTGCTCGGCCTGTTGCTCGCCGCGGCTCCGGCCCGCGCGGACTCGTTGCCCTCGTGGGGCACGGGGCAGAGCCGAGGAGAGGACCTGGTCATCTCGCTGGTGACGTTCAGCCCGGGTGACGACGTGGCCTCCTGGTGGGGGCACGGCTCGCTGGTGGTGGAGGACCGGAGGCTGGGTGAGCAGCGCCTCTACAACTACGGGATGTTCTCGTTCGACAGCACCATGCTGGGCCGCTACGCCATGGGCCGGCTCGAGTTCTGGGTGGACGACGCGAGCGCGGCGCTGACCTTTCGGGCCTACCAGCGGCTGAACCGCGACGTGCGCGTGCAGCAACTAAACCTGACGCCCGCGCAAAGCCTGGAGGTGGCTCGGCTGCTGGCGGAGAACGTGCTGCCGCAGAACCGCGAGTACCTGTACCACCACTACAACGACAACTGCGTCACGCGGCTCCGGGACATGGTCGACCGGGCAGTAGGAGGCCAGTTCCGGCAGGCCGCCAGCGCCCCCGGGCGGATGACGCTGCGGGAGCACACGCGCCGCTACACGGCGGTGAGCCCGCCGATGAGCGTGCTGCTCGACTTCCTGATGAACGACGAGATCGACCGGCCCATCACCCGCTGGGAGGAGGCGTTCCTTCCGGACGAGCTGGAGCGGCAGGTGGGCGAGGTCCAGGTGGTGGGGGCGGACGGGCAGAAGGTGCCGCTGGCGGCGAAGAGCTGGACGTACTTCAAGTCGGACCGGCCCGCGCCGCCGGCCGAGCCTCCCAACTATGGCCCGTGGATGCTGGCCCTGGGGCTTGGGGTGGGCGCGAGCGCGATGGGTCTTGGGTACTGGGGTCGCAAGGGTGGGCGACTGCCACGGGTGTTGCTGGGACTTGCGAACGTGGTGCTGGGGCTGGTGCTGGGGATTCCAGGGACGGTGCTGTTGGTGATGTGGACGGTCACCGATCACACGGTGACGTTCGGCAACGAGAACCTCTTCCTGGCCAATCCGATGACGCTGTTGGCGGTGCCGCTGGGCGTCATGTTCGCGTGGGGCTCGGCGAAGGCGCGGGAGTACCTGCGGGTGCTCTGGTTGATGTTGGCGGTGAGCGGCGGACTGGGACTGGTGCTGAAGGTGCTCCCGCTGTTCAACCAGGACAACTGGCGGCTCATCGCGTTCATCCTGCCCATCTCGGTGGGTTTCGCGGGAGCGTTCTACCTGGACCGGCTGCTGGCACGGGCGTCCGCCTCGGGCCGCGCGCCGGGAGAGCCGCTGTCGTCTTCACTGAAAGCACCCTGAGCTACACCTCCTATCTCTGGGTGCTTGCGGCTGCGCGCACTTCGCGCTACCCCGTGGGAGGCTGTCCCTTCATGGCTGGGCGCGCGGGCAGCGCGCCGCCGAGGATTCTCGAAATGGCGAACGACACGTTGGAGAAGATCAGTGGCCTGCGCGAGCGCCTCCTGGCGCTCCGGGGGCATCTTTGACCTCGACCGCAAGCGGTCACGCATTGCCCTGATCGAACGCGATTCCACCGTCCCCAACTTCTGGGACGACAACACCAAGGCCCAGGCGCTCCTCAAGGAGAAGGCCACCCTCGAGGCCAGCGTCGGCTCCTTCGACAAGACACTCCGGGGCCTGGACGACGCCCAGACGCTGCTGGAGCTGGCCAAGGAGATGAGCGACGAGGCCAGCGCCCAGGAAGCCGAAGGGATGCTGGCCGGCCTGGAGGCAGAGGTCGCCAAGCTCGAGCTGGCGCGGATGCTCTCCGGCGAGAATGACCGCAGCAACTGCTTCATGGACATCAACGCCGGAGCGGGCGGCACCGACAGCATGGACTGGGCCGCCATGCTCATGCGCATGTACACCCGCTTCTGTGAGGCGCGCGGCTGGCAGGTCGAGGTCAACGACATGGTCGCGGGCGAGGAGGCGGGCTTCAAGAACGTCTCCCTGCACATCAAGGGCGAGTTCGCCTACGGCTTCCTCAAGGCCGAGATCGGCGTTCACCGCCTGGTGCGCATCAGCCCCTTCGACGCGAACGCGCGGCGGCAGACCGCCTTCGCCTCGGTGGACGTGTACCCCGAGGTGGATGACTCCATCCGCATCGACATCCCCGAGAAGGACTACGAGCTGAAGTTCATCCGGGGCGGCGGCGCGGGCGGCCAGAAGGTGAACAAGACCTCGTCCACGGCGCAGCTGCGCCACCTGCCCACCGGCATCCTCATCACCTGCCAGACGGAGCGCTCGCAGTCGGCCAACAAGGACATGGCCTTCAAGATCCTCCGCGCGCGCCTCTACGAGCTGGAGGTCAAGAAGCGCGAGGCCGAGCGCGACGCGGCCGAGGCCCAGAAGAAGGACATCAGCTTCGGCAGCCAGATCCGCAGCTACGTGCTGGCCCCCTACCGGATGGTGAAGGACCTGCGCACCGGCGTGGAGACGGGCAACGTGGACGCGGTGTTGGACGGGGATGTGGAACAGTTCATCACCGCACAGCTCCTGGGGGTGAAGAACCCCAACCGCAACGCCGCCGCGGACTGACGCGAAAGCCGGGAACCTGCTCGTGGCCTCGGTGTCCAAGGGGCCACGGAGCAGGTGAGCCGGTAACGCGCTAGGCTGTAGGGGCGCCCGAGCATCGGGCCGCGGGAGGTCGCAGGTGTCTTCGAGCGGGGTGCTCGACATCGAACGGGAGGGCGCAGGGGGCGCGGCCGCGGACGCGCCCTCCGAGCGGGTGCTCCTGTCACGGCTGCGCCGGGGAGACCCGGATGCCTTCGAGGTGCTCGTGCGCGAGCATCAGGACCGGGTCTACGACTTCTGCGTCCGCATGCTCGGAGACCGCGAGGAGGCGCACGACCTCGTCCAGGAGATCTTCGTCAGCATCCACCAGAACCTCGGCAAGTTCCGCGAGGACGCGAAGCTCTCCACCTGGATCTTCCGCATCAGCAAGAACCAGTGCATCAACCGCCTCAAGTACCTGAAACGCCGGGGGCGTGGTCGCTCGGATGAGTATGGCGAAGTAGGGGAAGATGTGCTCTCAGGCGCCATAGGCGCACCTCCCACGCCGGATGCGGCGTTGGAGTCGTCGCGGGAGCGGGCGCGGGTGCAGTGGGCCATCTCGCAGCTGGAGCCGGACGCGCGCATGTTGGTGGCGCTGCGAGACATCGAGGGCTTGAGCTACGAGGAAATCATCGAAATCACCGAGCTGCCGGAGGGCACGGTGAAGAGTCGGCTCCACCGGGCGCGCGAGAAGCTGGCCGACCTGTTGGGGCAGCTTGAGGAGTGAGGGGCTTTCAGCGGAGACTGATGGACGTGGAACCACAACTGAGCCACCGGGAAGCGAAGTCCCTGTTCTTCGCGCTCGCTGACGAGGAGCTGCCCGCGCCGCAGGCGCAGGCGGTCCGTTCGCACCTGGATGGTTGTGACGAGTGCCGTGCTGGGTGGGATCGCTACGCGCGGACCGTTCAGCGGGTGCGCACGGTGGAGCGGGAGAAGGCGCCTCCGGCGATGGCCTCGCTGGTGCTCAACCGGGTCAAGCGCGAGCGGCGCTTCGGCCTGCGCAAGCTGCACTGGGCCCAGAATCACCACCGCGTCCCGGTGGAGATCCTCATCCCGCTGCTGTTGGCGGCGGCGGTGGCCGCATTCCTGGTGATGTCGGCTTCGTAACCGCCCTGGTTCGTACTGGCGGACATGATGCGTTGCGTCCCGGGGTGGGCTTGGCTACGGTGCCGCGCCCTCGGAAGGCGCCATGGCTGAGACTGAGAACAAGACCGACAAGACGGCGGAAGCGGACCACGGGTCCAAGGAACAAGAGATCTACCAGCAGCGCCTGGACAAGGCGGGCAAGTGGAAGGAGGCCGGCTTCAATCCGTACGGCAACGGCTTCCGCCCCGAGCACCAGGCCGCGGAGATCCACGCGAAGCACAGCGCCCAGTCCGCCGAGGACCTCGAGAAGGGCCCTCCCACCACGTACACGGTGGCTGGCCGCATCGTCTCCCGCAGCGGTTTCGGCAAGGCCGCCTTCATCAAGCTCCGGGACCGCTCGGGTGAGATTCAGATCCACCTGAAGAAGGACGCGCTCGGAGACTCCTACGAGGTCTTCAAGCTGTGCGACCTGGGCGACTTCCTGGGTGTCACCGGTACCGTCTTCCGCACCAAGACGAACGAGCTGACGCTGGCGGCCACGAAGTTCGCCCCGCTGACCAAGGCCCTGCGTCCCATGCCTGAGAAGTGGCACGGGCTCACCGACACGGAGATCCGCTACCGCCAGCGCTACCTGGACCTGGTCTCCAACACCGAGGTGAAGCAGACCTTCCTCAAGCGCACGAAGCTGGTGCGCTTCATCCGCGAGTTCCTGGACGCGCGTGACTTCATCGAGGTGGAGACCCCGATGATGCACCCGCTGGTGTCCGGCGCGGCGGCGCGTCCCTTCAAGACGCACCACAACGCGCTCGACATCGAGCTGTACATGCGCATCGCCCCCGAGCTGTACCTCAAGCGGCTGGTGGTGGGCGGCCTCGAGCGCGTCTACGAGATCAACCGCAACTTCCGCAACGAGGGCATCAGCACTCGGCACAACCCCGAGTTCACGATGCTCGAGTTCTATCAGGCGTACGCCACGTACGAGGACCTGATGGACCTGACCGAGGCGATGATCTCCGAGGCGGCCCAGGCGGTGACGGGCAACACGAAGGTGCCCTACCAGGGGCACACCCTGGACTTCGGCAAGGGCTGGAAGCGCATCCCCATGACGGAGGCCATCCGCGAGGCCGCGGGCAGCGGGCTGACCGACAAGGACATGGCCGACCCGGACCGGCTGCGCCACGAGCTGCTCAAGACGACGCACGCCGAGGCCGAGCGCCGCGCCATCGAGACGATGAACCACGGCGAGCTGGTGGGCGCCCTGTTCGAGCACCACGTCGAGCACACCCTCATCCACCCCACGTTCATCACCCATTTCCCTACCTCGGTGAGCCCGCTGGCGCGTCGCAACGACCAGAACCCGGAGATTACGGACCGGTTCGAGCTCTTCGTGGCGGGCCGGGAGATCGCCAACGCCTTCTCGGAGCTGAACGATCCGATCGACCAGAAGGGGCGCTTCCAGGCGCAGCTGGATGCGAAGCAGCGCGGCCAGCAGGAGACGATGGACTACGACGAGGACTACATCCGCGCCCTCGAGCACGGCATGCCGCCCACGGCCGGAGAGGGCATCGGGATTGATCGGCTCGCCATGTTGTTCACGGACGCCGCCTCGATTCGAGACGTGATCCTCTTCCCGCTCCTCAAGCCGCTCTCCAAGTAGCCAAGGGTCCTCGTGCAAAGCGCCGAACGGCAGACCGTCTATCGCTGGGGCTTCGTCTGGAGCGGCGTCACCGTCGCCGCCGTGGGGGCCGTGCTGCTCGGAGTGGCCGTCTCCCGCTCCCAGGCCTGGGCCGAGGTATCCAGTGCGTTCGGCTTGGGGCTCCTGGGGTGGGGCAGCCTGCTGCAGACGCTCAACGCCGCATCGCTCAGCCCTGCGGAGCTGGGGCTCGAGCAGACCTTTCCCTTCAGCGGCACGCGGTTCCTTGTCGTAGGCGCGTTGGTGTGGCTGGCGGGGTGGGGGCTGATTGCGGCGGGCATCCGGCGCTCCCCGGTCGCCGCGGGGGAGGGCCTGAGCCCCGCGGCCGGAGCGACGCTGTACCCCCGGCTCGCGGGCTACCGGGACTTCTATTGGAGCACCCTGGGCGCCTACGGCGGCGGCATCCTGCTGGCCGAGCTGGTCCTCATCCTGCTGCAGACGCTGCTGTCCAGCGGGGTGCAGTTCGCCGAGACGGGAGCGGCGGCGGGCAGCTCGGGCTTCCAGCTCGCGCCTCCGTGGGCCTTCGCCATCTCACTGCTGGTGGCGTGCGGCATCGCCTTCATCTCGGGCTCCATCGGCGCGGCGCGCGCGCGGCGGCTGTCGCTGCCCGAGGCCACCATCGGCGTCTTCTACCTGGGCTTGCCCGTGCCCATCGTGTTGTCGATGATGGAGCGCACCGCCGCGCTGCAGTCGCTCAGCTACAAGCTGCGCGAGGTGTCGTACGTGGCGGGGCTGCTCGGCCGGCCGGAGCTGGCCTACTGGCTCGTCTTCGGGCTGCTGGTGCTGGTGCTGGTGCTGGGCATCAACTCCGGTTTCATCGCCGCGGGCAGCGGCCGGCTGGACCTGCGGCTCGGCTTCGAGCTGTTCGTCGCCCGGCGCCACGTGGAGGTGTTCCGCCCCTCGCTGCTGCTGGGCACCCTGGGGGTGCTCATGTTGGGCATCATCCCGCCGCTGCTCATCTACGGCATCGTCCGGGCGGTGGAGGCCGCGGTGGAGCGCACCCGCATCCGCGCCCTCGGTCTGGCGGATCCCATCGCCGCCGCCGCCGCGCTCAACCAGCTCAAGCTGCGCCAGCAGTCGCCCACCATGATGATGACGGCGCTCTCGGTGGGCGGCGTGGGCGTGGGCGTGATGGCGCTCATCATCGTGCTGTCGGTGATGAGCGGCTTCGAGCTGGACCTGCAGAAGAAGATCCTCGGCACCCACGCGCACGCGGTGGTGTCCAAGTACGCCGGAGACCTGCCCGAGTACCCGAAGTTGATGGAGCAGATCGCCAAGGTGCGCGGCGTCGTCGGCCAGTCCCCGTTCATCGTCAATCAGGTGATGATCGCCTCCGAGGGCAACGTGGACGGCGTCGTCATCAAGGGCATCGACCCGGCCACGGTGGGCGCGGTGACGGACCTGCCGCAGTACATGCTGCCGGGTGGCTCGCTGGAGAACCTGGAGCACCCCGAGCGCATCCTCTCGCGGCGCTCTCCGGGCGGCGCGGGCACGCCCATGCTGGACGACAAGCCCGCCGACGAGAAGCCGGCGGGCGGTGAGGCGGCACCCGAGGAGGAGGAGGAGGACCCCATCATCGGCAAGCCGAAGGGGCCCGCGAAGGAGACGGTGCTGCCGGGCATCATCCTCGGACGCGAGCTGGCCGCCGCGCTGCGCGTGGTGGTGGGCGACCGGGTGAACATCGTCTCGCCGCTGGGCACCGAGCTGGGCCCGTCCGGGCCGGTGCCGAAGAACCGCGCCTTCCGGGTGGCGGGCGTCTTCTACTCGGGCATGTACGAGTACGACTCGAAGTTCGTCTACATCTTCCTGGACGAGGCCCAGCGGTTCTTCGAGGTGAAGGGCGCCTCTGGCATCGAGCTGAAGGTGGCCGACATCGACGACGCTCGCAGCATCGCCGCCCAGGTGGTGCGCCAGCTCGGCGGCTACCCGTACCGGGCGCGCGACTGGGGCGAGATGAACAAGAACCTCTTCTCCGCCCTGCGCCTGGAGAAGCTGGTGATGGGCATCATCCTCTCCATCATCATCATCGTCGCCGCGGGCCTCATCGTCGCCACGGTCATCATGTTGGTGCTGGAGAAGCGCAAGGAGATCTCCGTCCTCAAGGCGCTGGGCGTGCCCGACGGCGGCATCGTGAAGATCTTCCTCGCCGAGGGCCTGCAGATCGGCGTGGCCGGCGGCCTCCTGGGGCTGATGTCGGGCCTGGCCTGGTGCCTCTTCATCGAGAAGGTGGGTATCAAGCTGGACCCGGAGGTCTATTACATCCCCGCGCTCCCGGTGCGCATCGAGCCAGTGCAGACGCTGCTGGCCGTGGTCATCGCGGTGCTCGTCACCTATCTGGCATCCATCTACCCCGCGCTCAAGGCCAGCAGCGTGGAGCCGGTGGAAGGTCTCAAGGCGGAGTAGGCGATGTCATTCCTCTCCATCCGCAAGGTCTTCAAGAGCTACTTCCTGCACGGCAAGCGCATCGACGTGCTGCGCGACGTGTCGCTGGACATCGAGCGCGGCGAGCTGGTGAGCCTCATTGGCCCCTCCGGCGCGGGCAAGAGCACCTTCCTGCACGTGCTGGGGACCCTCGACGCGCCGGCCGCCGGCGAGGTGCTCTTCGAGGGGCGCTCCGTCTTCGCCATGAACGACGCGGAGATCGCCGAGTTCCGCAACCGCACCATCGGCTTCGTCTTCCAGAGCCACTACCTGCTGCCCGAGTTCACCGCCCTGGAGAACGTGGCCATGCCGGCCCTCATCCAGCGGCGGGACCGAGCCAAGACATACGCGGAAGCCCGGAAGCTTCTGGAGCGGGTAGGGCTGGGAGCCCGGGTGGACCACCGGCCCGGCGAGCTGTCGGGCGGTGAGGCCCAGCGCGTGGCCCTGGCGCGCGCCCTGGTGCTGCAGCCGGCCATCCTGCTGGCGGACGAGCCGACCGGTAACCTGGACCCGGCCACGGGCGAGGGCATCCACCAGCTGCTCAGAGACGTGAACCGGGAGCTGGGCATCACCGCCGTGGTGGTGACCCACAATGAGACGCTCGCCCGCTCCATGCCGCGCCGCCTGCGCCTTGCAGGCGGGCAGGTGACGGACGCTTGAACCCCCGGCCGCGCTTTTGGATTGAGGGACGCCGAACCTATCCCGTAGATTGCCCCGCCCCTTACAGGCCGACTGCCCCTTGAGGTCTCCCGTTCTGTCGCACAAGTTCCTCCTGTTGCTCGCGGTGACCCTGTGGGCGCTCCTTCCCTGCCGCGCTTTGGCGCAGGCGGAGACGGGTGCGCCGCCAGCGCCCGCCGCTGAGACCTCTCCGGCCGCGCCCGTCGCGGACGCCCCGTTGGACGAGGACACGCCCGAGCAGGGTGAGCGTGTCATCGAGGTCCGCATCGAGGGCAACCGCCGCGTCGAGGCCGAGGCCATCCGCCGCACCCTGCGCACCAAGCAGGGCGCTACGTTCGAGCCCTCCCAGACCGCCGAGGACCTGCGGGCCGTCTGGGCGCTGGGGTACTTCACGGACGTTCAGCTGTTGGTGCAGCGGCTGCCCGCGGGCATCGCCTACGTGGTGCGGGTGGAGGAGCGCCCCACCGTGCGCGCCGTGCGCCTGTCCGGCAACGAGGAGCTGGACCAGGAGGACCTCAAGGAGCAGATCGAGGTCAAGCCCGCCACCATCCTGGACATGGATCTGGTGCGCTCCTCGGCGAAGAAGATCCAGGAGAAGTACGTCGAGAAGGGCTACTTCCTGGCCGAGGTGACCCACCGCATCGAGCCCTCCGAGGGCAGCGCGGGAAGCGTCGACGTGGTGTTCGTCGTCGATGAGCACTCGAAGGTGATGGTGAAGGAGATCTCCTTCATCGGTACCGAGCAGGTGAAGCCCGAGGAGCTCAAGGCGGTGATGGTCACCCGCGAGGGCGGCTACCTGTCCTTCCTCACCGGTGAGGGCACCTACCGCGAGGAGGCCTTCCAGCGCGACCTGGCCATCATCCAGGCCACCTACTACGACCGGGGCTACATCAACGTCCGGATCGACAAGCCCACCATCTCCCTGTCGGCGGACAAGCGCGACATCTTCATCAACATCAAGCTGGTGGAGGGCGAGCCGTACGACATCGGCGGCATCGACTACGACGGCGATCTCATCGTCCCCAAGGAGCTGCTGGCGGCGCGGATGACGACGGTGCGGGGCGAGCGCTTCAACCGCTCCAAGCTGGGCACGGACATCCAGAACCTCACGGACGTCTACTACGACCAGGGCTACGCCTACGCGAACATCAACCCCGTCACGGCGGTGAACGCGGACGCGAAGACGGTGGACCTGACCTTCGACATCCAGAAGGGTCCGCAGGTCACCATCGAGCGCATCGACATCATTGGAAACAGCAAGACGCGCGACAAGGTCATCCGCCGCGAGATGCGCGTCTACGAGGGCGAGCTGTTCAACGGCACGGGCGTGCGCCGCAGCAAGGATCGCGTCAACGCGCTGGGCTTCTTCGAGACGGTGGACATCACCCAGAAGCCGGGCAGCACCGATGACCGGCTCGTGCTCCAGGTCGAGGTGAAGGAGAAGGCCACGGGCACCTTCCAGGTGGGCCTGGGCTTCTCCAACGTGGAGAACTTCATCTTCACGGCGCAGGTGTCCCAGAACAACTTCCTGGGGTGGGGCCAGACGGTGTCGGCCTCGGCGCAGATCTCCGGCCTGCGCTCGCTCATCCAGCTCTCGTTCTACGACCCATACTTCCTGGACACGCAGTACCTGCTGTCCGCGGACTTCTTCCGGGTGGACGCCGACTACGAGGGCTTCGTGCGTCGCTCCACGGGCGGCAGCGTCTCGCTGGGCTACCAGTTCGTCGACGACCTGCTGGGCACGGTGGGCTACACGCGGGAGTACGTGGACGTGGAGGCGGGCCAGAACCTGGGCTCGGTGCTGCTGGCCAACCAGTTCCTCAGCGGAGTGACGAGCGCCGCGCGCCTGTCCCTGTCCTTCGATCGCCGCGACAACCGCCTGTTCCCCTCGAAGGGCTTCATCCACTACGGCTCGGTGGAGTTCGCACCCTCGTTCCTGGGCGGCACCTTCCTCTTCACCCGCTACTCGGCCTACTCGCGCCTCTACTTCCCGCTGCCGCTGGGCTTCGTCTTCAAGACGAACGCCACCGTGGGCTACATCCAGCAGCTCGACTCCACCAAGCCGCTGCCCATCTCCGAGCTCTACTACCTGGGCGGCATCAACACCGTTCGCGGCTACTTCCTGCGCAGCATCAGCCCCACATTGCTGGTGCCCCGCTCGGACTCGCCCGATGCCACCGTCATCGAGTTCCCCACCGGCGGTGACAAACAGTTGGTCCTCAACCTGGAACTGGAATTCCCCGTCTTCGAGAAGGCCGGCATCCGCGGCGTGCTCTTCTATGATGCGGGCAATGCCTACGCGCGCAACGAGAGCCTGTTCAGGGACCTGCAGGACGACGTGCCGCTCGGCCTCTTCCACTCCGTGGGCTTCGGGTTCCGCTGGTTCTCGCCGATAGGCCCTCTGCGCTTCGAGTGGGGCATCCCGCTCACCCGGCGTGCGGAAGACGAGCCCATCCTCTTTGAGTTCACCATCGGCAACTTCTTCTGATTTCTGATAAGGCGTCCCCCCGTCGCTCCGGGCGCCCCCTACCTGAGGGGGTGTTGAAGAACCGCCGGGGTCTGGACGTCGGAGCCTGCAACACCCCCTAGGAGCCTTTGACATGTCGCTTCGAAGCACCCTGGCGGCCCTTGCCGCCGTCGTGACGCTCGCCCTCCCGCTCGCCTCCTCGGCGCAGAACCTCAAGATGGGCTACGTGGACTACCAGCGGGTCCTCCTCGAGGTGGAGGATGGCAAGACCGCCAAGGCTCGCCTCCAGAAGTGGCTGGATGACCGCCAGAAGGAGATCGACAAGGAGCAGGAGGCGCTCCGCAAGGAGAAGGAGCTCCTGGACAAGCAGGCCAGCGCGATGAGCGAGGAGACGCGCATCCAGAAGGCCACCGATCTCCAGAAGAAGATCCTCGAGCTGGCGCAGAAGTGGGACCGCTACCGCGCCGAGGCCGCCACCAAGGAGCGTCAGGAGATGGAGCCCATCGTCTCCAAGATGGACCAGGTGATCGCCAAGCTGGCCGAGCGTGACGGGCTCTCCTTCGTCTTCGAGCGCCGGGACTCAGGCCTCATCTACGCCCAGACGCAGTACGATCTGTCCAACGAAGTGATCCGCGCCTACAACGCGCTGCCGAAGACGGCGACCACCAAGGCCCCGGCTCCGGCCCCGGCTCCCAAGGACGCTCCGAAGAAGTAAGGGGCACTGACCGTCGTGCAACGCGCGTCCACGCCGCGCCAGCTCGGAGAGCTCGCCACCCATGTGGGCGGCGAGCTGCTCGGGGATGCTGGCCTGCTGATTCACGGCCTCAACGGGCTCGCCGAGGCGGGCCCGGGGGACGTGTCCTTCTATGGCAACACGAAGTACCGCCGGCAGTATGAGAGCACCCGGGCCTCGGCCGTGCTGGTGGGCTCGGACGCGCCGGTGCGAGAGGGCCTGTCCCTCATTCGCGTGGCCAACCCGCACCTGGCATTCGCCCGGCTGCTGACGCTCTTCCAGCCCTCGCAGCGGCCCGCAGCGGGCGTGAGCCCCCAGGCCCATGTCCACCCCGAGGCCACGGTCCATCCCGAGGCCACGGTGATGGCGGGAGCCACGGTGGAGCAGGGTGCCTCGGTGGGCGCGCGCACCGTGCTCTATCCGGGCGCCTACGTGGGACCGGCCGCCCGCATCGGCGAGGACTGCCTGCTCTACCCGAACGTCACCGTGCGCGAGCGCTGCGAGGTCGGCTCACGTGTCATCCTCCACGCCTCGAGCGTGGTGGGCGCGGATGGCTTCGGCTTCGCGTTCGACGCCGAGGGCGAGAACGGGCCCTCGCACTTCAAGATCCCCCAGACGGGCATCGTCCGCATCGAGGATGACGTCGAGGTGGGGGCCTGCACCTGTATCGACCGGGCCACCATTGGCGAGACGGTGATTGGTCGCGGGACGAAGATCGACAACCTAGTGCAGATCGCCCACAACGTGAAGGTGGGCCCGCTGTCGCTGATCTGCGCGCAGGCCGGAGTGTCCGGCTCGGCGGAATTGGGCACGGGCGTGGTGCTGGCGGGGCAGGTGGGGGTGGTGGGCCACATCCGGGTCGGGGACCTGGCCAAGGTGGGTGCCCAGTCCGGCGTGGCGCACGATGTGCCAGACGGACAGGTGGTCTCCGGCAGCCCAGCGGTGCCGCACAAGGAGTGGCTGAGGAACTCGGCGGCGCTGAACCTGCTGGGGGACCTGGTCAAGGAAGTACGAACCCTGCGTCGCAGGGTGGAGTTGCTCGAGAAGGAGAAGGGCGGATGATGGATATCGGAGAAATCCAGCGGTTGCTGCCCCACCGCTACCCGTTCCTGTTGGTGGATCGGGTCGTGGAGATCATCCCGGGGCAGAAGCTGACGGCGTACAAGAACGTCACCATCAACGAGCCCTTCTTCAACGGCCACTTTCCAGGACACCCGGTGATGCCGGGCGTGCTCATCCTGGAGGCGCTGGCGCAGGCCTCGGCCATCCTCGCTTACAAGAGCGAGAACATGGACCCCGAGTCGAAGGTCACCTACCTGATGGGCGTGGACAACGCGAAGTTCCGCAAGCCGGTGCTGCCTGGAGACAGGCTGCAGTTGGGCATCGAGGTGCTGCGGCACAAGGGTGTGATCTGGAAGACGAAGGGGACCGCCACGGTCGACGGTGTGAAGGTGGCCGAGGGTGAGTTCCTGGCCACGGTGGTGGACAAGGACGCGAAGGCCGCCGAGGAGCCGGCGCCCTGAGCGGGCGGGACGGAAGGAGAGAAGTCATGGCTCAGGTTCACCCCACGGCGGTCGTTCACCCGGATGCCCAGCTCCACGAGACGGTGGAGGTTGGCCCCTTAGCGGTGATCGGTCCGAAAGTGCGGATTGGCGAAGGAACGCGCGTGGGGCCTCACGCCGTCATCGAGGGCCGCACGACGCTGGGCGCACGCAACCACGTGTTCCAGTTCTCCTCGCTGGGCGCCGCGCCCCAGGACCTCAAGTATGGGGGCGAGGACACCGAGCTGATCATCGGTGACGAGAACCAGATTCGTGAGTTCACCACGCTGCACATCGGCACGGAGGGCGGCGGCGGGGCGACGCGGATCGGCAACCGCAACCTCTTCATGGCCAACAGCCATGTGGCCCATGACTGCGTGGTGGGCAATGGCTGCATCCTGGCCAACAGCGCCGCGCTGGGCGGGCACGTGCAGGTGGAGGACCACGTCATCCTCTCGGGGCTGACGGCCATTCACCAGTTCACCCGGCTGGGCAGGCACTCCTTCATCGCTGGCGGCGCCATGGTCGTCATGGACGTTCCCCCATACTGCATGGCCCAGGGAGACCGGGCCGAGCTGGTGGGGCTGAACACCGTGGGCCTGGAGCGGCACGGCTTCAACGAGGAGCGGATCGCCCGCATCAAGGAGGCGTACAAGATCCTCTTCCGCTCCAAGCTGGGCGTCACCGAGGCCCTGGCGAAGCTGAAGGCGGAGCTGGGCGGCCACCCGGAGATCGATCACCTGATCGACTTCGTCAGCAAGAGCAAGCGCGGGCTGACGCGCTAGGCCCGCGCGGTGGAGCGGATCGGCCTCATCGCCGGCAACGGCCAGTTGCCCTTCCTCTTCGCCCGCGAGGCCCGCTCGCGGGGGCTGGAGGTCATCGCGGTGGCGCACCGCGGCGAGACGGATCCGGCGCTGGAGGCGGAGGTCTCCGCCTTCACGTGGGTGCGGCTCGGGCAGGTGGACCGCATCGTGCGCGCCTTCCAGAAGGCGGAGGTGAAGCGCGCGGCGATGGCGGGTGGCATCGGCCGGGTGCGGGCGCTCACCGAGGCCTGGCCGGACCTGGGCGCGGTGCGCATCATCTCGCGCCTGCGCAGCTTCCGGGATGACACGCTGCTTCGCGCCATCGCGGACTACTTCGAGGCGAGCGGCGTCACCATCGTGGCGCCCACGGACTACCTGGCCCAGGTGCTCTCCCCGGCGGGACACCTGGCGGGCCCGAGGCTGCACCCAGCGCAAGAGAAGGACGTGGCGCTGGGAGTAGAGGTGGCCGCGTTGCTGGGCCAGGCGGACGTGGGGCAGACGGTGGTGGTGCGCAACGGGCACGTGCTGGCCCTGGAGGCGGTGGAGGGGACGGACGAGACCATCCGCCGGGGTGGGAAGCTGGGCGGCAAGGGCGCGGTGGTGGTGAAGCGCTGCAAGCCAGGGCAGGACCTGCGCTTCGATCTGCCGGCGGTGGGCCCTCGCACGCTGGAGGTCATGCGGGAGGTGGGGGCGACGGTGTTGGCGGTGGAGGCAGGGAAAACGGTGCTGTTGGACGCACCCCAGCTCTTCCAGGCCGCCGAGACGAACGGTGTCTCCGTGGTGGCGGTGCCCTAGGCGCGGTGTCCGACATCTGTCGGATGTCGTACCTCGCTGGCCCCGTTCCCTGAATTCACAGAGCGTCCTACCGTCCTCCCCCTTAGGGAATCCCGCGCGCCGGGACCCTGTTTGTCCGCAACCGGCCCACCCGAGGTAGCCGCTCGATGACCGCTCGCCTGCTCTTGCTCTGCCTCGCCCTGACCGCTGTACCCGCCCTTGGAGGGGAAGCCATCCGCGTGACTCTCGAAGGACGTGCGGCGCTGGGCCAGGGGATGCCGGCGCTAAAGGTCCACATCCTGGAGCCCATCGCGGGCCTCGAGCTGAAGCTCAAGCGCTCGGACGGCCAGACGCTCGAGCAGAAGGGGAGCGGGCGACCAGGCACGACGAAGGCCTTCCCCCTGGAGCAGCCCGAGGGTCGCTTCCACTACGAGGGCGAGTTGACGGTGCGCTTCACGGACGCGGACCCGGGGACGATGCCCCTGTCCTTCGACGCGGAGCTGCTGGGGCCGCTGAAGCTGGCGGTGGCCCGGGAGGACCTGGACCTCGCGGCGCGCAAGCTGCGCTTCACGCTGTCCCGGCCCGCCGGCAAGGCGAAGGTGACGGTGTGGATGGACACCGGCAAGAAGGCCATGGACGAAGAGGTCCCCTTCAAGGGCCAGCCCGCGGGGACGCCGCTGGAGGTGAGCTGGCCGGCGGAGGAGGGGCGGGTGCTTCGCATCTCGCTCCAGGCCTACGACACCTCCGAGTTCTACACGGGCGTGGACCTGTACCCGTGGCAGGTGGACATCCCGCATGAAGAGGTGAACTTTCCCTCGGGCAGCGCGGAGATCCTCGCGGCCGAGCGGGGCAAGCTGGACCACAGCCAGAAGCTCGTGGCGGAGGCGGTGACGCGCTACGGGCGCTTCGCGGCGCTGCGGCTCTACGTGCTCGGCCACACGGACACCGTGGGGGCCACGGACGCCAACCGGGAGCTGTCGCTCCAGCGCGCGCGCAGCATCGCCGCCTACTTCCGCAAGCGCGGCGTGAAGCTGCCCATCTTCTACGAGGGCTTCGGTGAGCAGTCGCTTCGGGTGTCGACTCCGGACGAGACCGCCGAGGCCTCCAACCGCCGTGCCGAGTACATCATCGCCGTGGAGGATCCGGCGCTGACCCAAGCTCCTTTCAACCCGCAGTGGCGCAAGCTGTGATGCCTTCCTGGAGGAACCGACGGATGAACCGCCTCTCCCTCGCCGCCGTGCTCGGACTCGCTGTCGCGGGCTGCGCGCATTCCGTGACGTCGCCCACGCAACAGCCCCTCCAGACGGAAGCGGCGCGGTGTGAGCTGGTCCACACGCTGATGCGCGAGCCGATCGTCTCGCAGCGCCTCATGGAGATGGCCACCGAGGGGCGGGAGCTGCCCTTGCCGGTGGCGGTCTTCTTGCGCGACCCGGAGCAGGGGCTGCTCGAGCGGCTCTTCGACAACGACGCGGCCACGTGCGGGGACGCCCAGTTCCGGGTGGTGCGCGAGCTGACGCGGGAAGGGCTGGTGCTGTACCTGCAGGAGACTCCGGAAGGCTACGCGTACGACGCGCGGCGCGCGGGCCCGGAGGCGCTGTCGATGGGCGGCGAGCCGCAGGGCGTGGTTCGCCGCAACGGCCAGGGCGGCTGGGCGACCGCGACGGACTGAGGCTCCCTCCGGGAAGGGTGGTCAGCGCTCAGCGTGGGCCCAGGGCCAGTCCCAGGGCCTCGCGTGCGTGCTCGAACTCGCGCCCGAGCACCTCGAGGAGCGGGCCCACTCCGGCTCCACTGCTGGCGGCGGTCTCCACCTGGGCGCAGACGCTCGCCAGCCTCATGGCGCCCAGCATCGCGCTGCTGCTCTTGAGCGAGTGCGCCGACCGTTCGAGCGTCTCCAGGTCCCCGGTGGCGAGGGCCTCGCGCATGGCCTGGAGGCGCCCCGGCGTGTTCGCCAGGAAAAGCCCCACGACCTCCGTGAGGGCGTCCTCTCCGAGCGCCCGCAGCGAGTCGAGCTTCGAGGGATCGAACCCGTCTTCCGAGAGGGGCGGGGGCTGCTCGTGCTCCGTGGGGGCCACGGCCACCTCGCCGCTGGCGCGCAGGAGCGCTGCTTGTAACTCCTCGATGCGCACGGGCTTGGCGACATAGTCATCCACACCGGCCTGGAGGCACCGCTCCCGGTCGCCCTGCATCGCGCTGGCCGTCATGGCGATGATGCGCGGCTGCCGCGCGGGTGGCAGGTCCGCGCGAATGCGCCGGGTCGCCTCGAGCCCGTCCATCTCCGGCATCTGCACATCCATCAGCACCACGTCGAAGCGCTGCCGCTGGAGAGCCTCCAGCACCTCGAGCCCATTGGCCGCCACCTCCGCTCGGTAGCCCATCTTCTCGAGGATCCGCAGCGCGACCTTCTGGTTCACCACGTAGTCCTCCGCCAGCAGGATGCGCAGCGGGTGGCTCTCGGCGAGCCGCCGGTCGAGGAGGGGCGGCGCCGTGGGAGGCCTCGGTGCCATCTTGGCCCCGAGCGCCTGGGCGATGACCGTGTGCAGGTGGAGGCTCTTGGCCGGCTTCGACAGGACCGCGGCGAAGCCCACCGCCGCGAGGCGCTCGGCGGTCCCGCGTGTCCCCGACGACAGGAGGATGAGCGGCAGGCGCTCTCCATCGGGAAGCTTGCGCAGGGCGAGCGCCAGATCGATTCCATCCATGTCGGGCATGTGCAGGTCGAGGATCGCGGCGTCGAACCGGCTGCTCGCTTCGAACAGGGCAAGCGCCTCGCGTCCCGAAGCGGCCCGCGTGGCTTCGGCGCCCCACGAACCCACCTGCCGGGAGAGGATCTCCCGGTTGGTCGCGTTGTCATCGACGATGAGCAGACGCCGGCCCGTGAGCCGGGGTGGAACCTGCCCACGTGACGGCAGCACCGCCTCGGTGGCCTCGCCGACCTCAAGAGTGAACGAGAACCGCGAACCCTCGCCCACGCGGCTCTCGACCGAGATCGCTCCGTTCATCATCTCGACGAGGCGCTTGCTGATGGCGAGCCCCAGCCCGGTGCCGCCGTACTGCCGGGTCGTCGAGGCATCGACCTGGCTGAACGAGCGGAAGAGCCGATCGAGCCGCTCCTCCGGGATTCCGATGCCCGTGTCCCGGACCGTGAACCGGAGTTCATGGCGCCCCGCGTCCAGCGGTCGCGAGGTGACAGTGACGACGACCTCCCCGGCCTGGGTGAACTTGAGGGCATTGGACACGAGGTTGACGAGCACCTGCCGCAGGCGCGTCACGTCGCTGGTGACCACCTGGGGTACGCCCTCGTCCACCGCGCACGCCAGCTCGAGCCCCTTCTGCGCGGCCGTCGGCGCGAGCAGGTCCAGCGCCTCCTCGACGCACTCGCGCACGTCGAACGGATGGCGCTCGATGTCGAGCTTGCCCGACTCGATCTTCGAGAAGTCGAGGATCTCGTTGATGATGGTGAGCAGCGCGTCCCCGGAGTTGCGGATCGTCTCTGCGAACTCGCGCTGCTCGGGGCTGAGCGGGGTGTCGAGCAGGAGCCCCGCCATGCCGATGACCGCGTTCATCGGCGTGCGGATCTCATGGCTCATGTTCGCCAGGAACTCGCTCTTGGCCGCGGCGGCGCGCTCCGCCAATTGCTTTGCCTCGGAGAGCTCGGCCGTGCGCTCGGCGACGCGCTTCTCCAGCGAGGCGTTCATCTCGAGCAGGGCCTGCTCCTGAGCGGCGAGCGAATCGACGAGTCCCGTGAGGGAGTGGGCGAGGCGGGCCACCTCGTCACCGCCGGTGACGGCGGGGATGCGCGCCGGGTGCTCGCGGCGGCGGATGCGGTCAGCGGCGGCGGCGATGGCCAGCAGCGGGCGCGTCATGCGGTCGGCGAGGAACCAGCCCAGGGCGATGAACGCGAGGCCGAACAGCGCGCCGGAGCCGATGATGGTCCACCGAAGCTGGCGCGCCAGGGCGAAGGCCACCGTGGCGTCGCGCCGCAGGAGGACCGTCCAGCCCAGGCCCTTGTACTCCGCATGACCGGTGTCCACGGCCGAGGCGGCGAGGTACTGGTGGCCATCGGGGAAGGTCAGGATGGCGCCCTCGTCACTCTGGGCCGCTTGGAGCAGGGCGGGATCCAGGATCGAGTCACGCAGGCTCTCCGGGCCGAGCAGGACCCGCCCCGCGGTGCTCACGATGAGCAGCTCCAGGCCCGTCTGGCCTCCGGTCGTGGCGAGCATGTCGCGCTCGAGCTTCTCCGCCCACTCCCAGTTGAGGTGCGCTCCGAGCACGCCCGCGAAGCGCTCATCGGGAGCAAACACGGGGGCTGCCACGTCGACGAAGCGCAGGGGCTCTCCCGACGGATTGGGCAGGAGCTTCGCGAGCAGGACCGCCTCGTGCAGGTCTCCCGCGTAGGTGCCGGAGCGTGCGCCCATCCACCAGGGCCGCTGGGAGACCTGCACACCTTCGAGGAGTCCCTGGGCGCTCGCGATGAGAACACCCTGGGCGTCGGTCAGGCCGATGAAGGCATAGTCGGGGTAGGTGGACTGGAGCTTCTCCAGGAACTCGCGCTTCCGGGAGACGGGGACGGCCGGGTCACGGATCTCACTGAGGCTGGCGGCCACCTGGACATCGCGGTAGCGCTCGTACATGCCACGTCCCAGGGCCTCGGCCATCTGTCGGGCGGTCTGGCGGAGCGCCAGGGCCGAGTCCCGTTCGATGTGCCGGCGGGCCATCTCTCCCGCGACGAGGGCGAGCGACAGCGACAGGACGAGGCTGACCCCACCAAAACAGAGCGCGAGCCGCAGCTTTAGACTCAGCCGGGAGCCCGTGACTTGGTCGGGTGGGGGAGGGGTGGTGGGCAAGGGCACGGAGGCGGCGGAAAGCCTGCAGTATCGGGGATTTACCGCTGCGGGTGCCAGCGCCCCGCCGCCTGACGCGGAGTGAAGCCACCCTTACGGAGAGGGAGCGGCCCCGGTGATTCGCGCGAGGGCCTGCACCGCCTGTTTGGGCGTGAAGATCACGAACGGCAGGTCGCGGCGATCCGCGAGCGAGAGCACCCGCTTGTCCTTGCTCACCAGCCAGGCGGAGCCAATCCGGGCCGCGAGGATGAGGAACTTCTGATCATCCCGGTCGCGGCAGCGGGGCAGGGTGGGGAGCGGCGAGAGGTCTCCATCGGGGGCCATCTGCACGAGCCCCCGGTAGCGGGAGAGGACGGCTTGCCTGGCGGCCTCGTCCAACTTGAAGGAGGGCATGGGGAGCACCCACTCCAACTCCTGGAGCGTCTGTCGATCCGCCCACGCGGTGAGCTGGCCCGCCGTCAGGGCATGGCCGAGGGGGCGTGCGATCGGGTCATCGAACACCAGCAGGTCCAGGATCACATTGGTGTCGAGGACCACGCTCTGGGGCTGGGAAGGAGAGGTGGGAACGGGTTGGGCCATATCGCTCCCGGTGGTGGGTCAGCGTCCCAGCAGGTCCTTGGCGCCATCGGCCATGAACTGCACGGCGATGGCGGCGAGGATGAGCCCCATCACGCGCTCGAGGATGGCCACGCCCGACTGCTTGAGCACGCGCTGCACCAGGTGGGAGGCGCGCAGGATGTAGTAGCTGGCCACGAACGTGAGCACGATGGCGGCGAGCACCGGCACCGCCATCGACCACGTCTCGCCCTTGGACATGAGCACCATGGCGGAGGCGATGGCGCCCGGGCCCGCGAGCAGCGGCATGGCCAGAGGCACCAGCGCCACGTCCTCCTTGTGCGCGCCCTCCTGCTGCTCGCTGTGGCTGGTGCGCGTCTCCGAGGGCCGGGCGCGGAGCATGTCCAGCGCGGTGATGAGCAGCAGGATGCCGCCGGCGACGCGGAAGGCGGCCAGCGAGACGCCGAAGATCTGGAAGATGACGCCGCCGAAGAGGGCGAAGAAGAGCAGCAGCCCGCCGGCCACCAGACAGGCCCGCAGCGCCGTGCGGCGCATCTTCTCCGCCGAGTCGCCCGCGGTGATGGCCAGGAAGATGGGCACCACGCCGATCGGGTCCACCACGAAGAAGACGGCGGAGAGCGAGACGAGGAAGTGGGTGAGGTAGGCGCCCATCCCCGTTACACCGTGAGGCGCAGCTTCCAGACCATGGTGAGCGCCTCGAGGAAGATCTTCCGGCTCATCTTCGAGTGCCCGACGCGCCGGTCCTCGAAGACGATGGGCACCTCGCGCACGGTGAAGCCCTTCTTGAGCGTCCGGTAGGTGAGTTCGATCTGGAAGGCGTACCCGGTGCTCTTCACCTCATCGAGGCCGATGGACTCCAGCACGCGGCGGTGGAAGCACTTGAAGCCACCGGTCAGGTCGCGCACGTCCACCCCGAGGATGGTGCGCGCGTAGAGCGAGCCGCCCTGGCTGATGACCTGCCGCCCGATGCCCCAGTTCACCGTGCCACCGCCGGTGACGTAGCGCGAGCCCAGCACCAGGTCCGCGCCCGCCTCGGCGGTGTCCAGGATGGTGGGCAGGTGGCGCGGATCGTGGCTGAAGTCCGCGTCCATCTCGATGATGTACGTGTACCCCTGCTCCAGCGCCCAGCGGAAGGCGGCCAGGTACGCGCGGCCCAGGCCCTCCTTCTTCTCGCGGTGGAACACCCGGATGCGCGGCTCCTTGGCGGCCAGCGCGTCGGCGATCCGCCCGGTCCCATCCGGCGAGTTGTCATCCACGACGAGGATGTCCACGCGGGGCTCGGCCTTGAGCACCGCCTGGGTGATGGGCTCGATGTTCTCCGCCTCGTTATAGGTGGGGATGCAGACCAGCGCTCGGTTCATGGCGCGGCGGGACATAGCAGAGCCCGGCCCCGCTCACCCTCAAACTTTGACGGGGGCGGGCAGCAACTCCAGCACGGCCTCCGCAGCCCGCTCGGCGGCGCCTGGGCCTCCCAGCCGGCCTCGGACTTCCTCCAGCCCTCGAAGCATCTCCTCCCGAGGTGGGCCCGGATCCCACACGCGGCGGACCTCCGAGGCGATGCGCTCGGGCGTCATGTCGCCCTGGAGCAGCTCGGGTACGAGCCGGCGCCCGGCGAGCAGGTTCACCAGCGCCACGTGGGCGACCTTCAGCATGAGCCGGCCCACGAGGTAGGTGACGAGCGAGACGCGGTAGACGACCACCAGCGGGCGTTGCATCAGCCCGGCCTCCAGCACCGCCGTCCCCGAGGCGACGATGGCCGCGTCGCTCGCGCCCACCACCTCGGGGGCGCGGCCCTCCACGAGCCGGGGCGACAGGCCGCTGCCCTCGAAGCGGGAGACGACCTCCTCGCGGGGGATGGTGGGGGCCACGGGGACGACGATCTGCAGCCCGGGGCGCTCGGCTGCGAGCTGTTTCGCCGCGCCCACCATGGAGGGCAACAGGCGGCGAATCTCACTCATGCGACTGCCCGGCAGCAGGGCGAGTGTGGGCGCATCCACCGAGAGGCCGAGCTGCTGGCGGAAGGCGGCGGCGCTGGCGGGGGCGGGGACCTGCTCCACCACGGGGCTGCCCACGTACCGGGCGTCCACTCCGGAGTCCCGATAGAAGGCCTCCTCGAAGGGGAGGATGCACAGCATCCGGTCCACGCGCTGGCGAATGGTCTTCACCCGGCCCTGGCGCCAGGCCCAGATCATCGGCGACACGTAGTAGGCGACCGGGATTCCCAGGGCTTTCAGCTTGGCGGCCAGGCGCAGGTTGAAGTCCGGGATGTCCACCAGGATGGCGCACACGGGGCGGCGCTCCTGGGCGGCGTCGGCCAGTCCGCGCATGACCTGGAGGATGCGGGGAATCTTGGGCAGCACCTCGGTGATGCCCATCACGGATACTTCCTGGGCGCTGAAGAGCAGCTCGACCCCCCGGGCGGCCAGGCGCGAGCCTCCCATGCCGAAGAAGCGCAGGTCCGGGCGCCGCGCCTGGAGGGCGGCGACGAGCTCGGAGGCGTGGGCGTCGCCGGAGGCCTCACCGGTGACGACGAGAATCTGTGGAGCAGCGGTCATCAGGGGCGCGCATCGTAACTGAAGCGGGCCGGACAAATGTGTACACTCCGGGCCCCCTTGAAGACGCTTCTGCTCGCCGAGAGCCATCCGCCTACGCTCGAGCACCTCACCGGCCTGCTGGCCCAGGCGGGGTACACCGTACGCGCGGTGTCCGAGCCCGCCGCCGCCATGGAGCACTTCGTGGCGGACAACCCCGTCGCGGTGGTGGTGGCTGTGGACCTGCCCCGGCTGTCGGGCTCGCACGTGGGGCAGCTCATCCGCAACCACCGGCAGGGCGCGCGGGTGCCCATCATCGCCATCGACAAGGGGCACCTGGGCAAGGCGAAGGGCGTGGCCTCGATCCTGGACCTGGGGGTGAGCGCCTACATCCCGGACCCGCTCAAGCCGGGCGAGCTGGCGGCCAAGGTGGACGCGCTGGTGAGCGCGGCGCAGGCGGTGGTGCCCGCCACGGGCATCCAGGCGATGCTCGCCCGCCCGGCGGTGACGGCCCGGGACCTGAAGGGCTATCCGCTGCCGGAGGTGGTGCATCTCCTTTATAGGCAGCGGCGGGATGGGGTGCTGGTGGTGGCGTACCGGGAGCTGGCCCGGCGCGTCTTCTTCGCGCGGGGCGTGGCGGTGAACTACGACTCCACGGCGCGCCAGGACGGGCTGCCGGGCTTCCTGCTGGAGCGGAAGATCGTCACCGAGGCCCAGTCGGAGCGCGTGGTGCAGGCGCTGGGCTCGGGGCTGCGCATTGGCGCGGCGCTGGCGGATGCGGGAGTGGAGGCGGCCGGCGAGGAGCTGCTGCAAATCCTCCGCGACTACACGCGGGATCGACTGGCCCAGATGGTCGGCATGCGCGACGGGCGCTTCGCCTTCTACGAAGGGACCGAGTTCCAGGAGGAGGTGGCCACGGTGGAGATCCCCGCCCTGGCGCCGGTGCTGGATGGGGCGCGGCGGTCCATTCCGCTCAAGGTGCTGGCGGCCCCTCTGCGCAAGCACCTGAACGACTACCCGGTGCGCTCGTCGGAGTTCGGCAAGGATCTGCCGGCGCTGGGGCTCGACACGGATGACTTGAAGATCGCCATGCAGATCAGCGGGCGGCTGGTGCTGAGGGATCTGCTGGCGCACGGGCGGGGAGACCTGCGGCGTGGGTACTCGCTGCTGTGGTTCCTCCAGCTCACGGGCGGGGTGACGTTCTCGGCCACGCCGGTGGCGACGGAGGGCGTGGTGCTCTCCGGCGGAGAGGACGTCATCGCCCCGCGCAAGCGCAAGCCGATCCCGGCGGAGACGGCGGCGACCCTGCGCGAGGGGGCGGTGAAGATCATCACCAGCAGCTACTTCCACAGCCTGGGGTTGGACATCGCGGCGGACATGGAGGCGGTGGAGCGCGCCTACCACGAGACGGCGATGAAGTTTCACCCGGACACCTATGCCGAGTACGACACCTCGGAGCTGAGGGACTTGCTCGACTCGGTGCAGGAGAAACTGTCGGCCTCCTACCGGGTGCTCTCGGTGGAGGACAAGCGCAAGGCGTACCTCCAATACCTGCTCTCGAAGCTGGACGTGGGAGGGCGAGCCAACGCCATCAACGTGGAGGCGGAGATCCTCATCCGGCGCGGGGAGACGTACCTCAAGCGCAAGGACTACCGGATGGCGCTCCAGCTCTTCGAGGAGGCCGTGGCGCTCAACCCCCGGGAGCCCGAGTATTTCTCGTACCTGGCGTGGGCCACCTACCACGCGGCGCCGGGGCCGCTGAAGGAGCGGGCGAAGGCCGCCCAGAAGGTGCTCAAGCGCGCTCTCTCCCTCAACGCCTACCTGGAGCGGGCGCAGATCATCTCGGCCATCATCGACAATGATCTGGAGGACGCGACGTCGGCGCGGAAGAAGCTGTTGAAGGTGCTCGAGCTCAACCCCAACTCCCAGCTCGCCAAGGCCGCGTTGCGCAAGGTGGGCCGTTGATGGGTACACGGGAGGCGCTGTTGCGGCTGCTGCGGTATGGGCGGCCGCACGTCGGGGTGCTCGTGTCGGCGTTCGCCTGCATGGCGGTGCTGGGCGTGGGCACGGGGGCCTACGCGTACCTGATGGGCCCGGCGCTGCGCTTCCTGCTGTCGGGAGGCACCGAGGGCTTCGGCGGGGAGCACGCGGTGCCCTGGCTCTCGAAGCTGCCGCGCGAGGCGGCACTGTGGGGCTTTCCGCTCGTGGTGGTGCTGGTGGGCGTGGTGAAGGGAGTGGGCTACCTGGGGCAGTTCTACTTCATGGGCCTGTTCGCGCAGCGGGTGGTGAAGGACCTGCGGCGGGACCTCTTCCTGCGGCTCACGGCGCTGTCGCCCTCGCAGCTCTCGAAGGAGCGGGTGGGGGATCTGCTCAGTCGGTTCTCCTCGGACATGACGGCGGTGGAGTGGGCGGCGATGTACACGGTGGGCTCGTACTTGCGAGACACGCTCCAGGTGTTGGTGCTGGCGAGCGTGGCGCTGGCGATGAGCCCGCTGCTGGGCGGATTGATGCTGGCGGTCATCCCGCTGGCGGCGCTGCCGGCGTCACGGCTCACGCGCAAGGCGCTGAAGGGGACGCGGGAGGGGCAGTCGCAGCTTGGCCAGCTCGCGGGGCAGCTCCACGAGGGGCTGGGCGGCATCCGGACGATCCAGGCCTTCAACGGGCAGGCGGCGGAGCTGGCGCGGTTCTCGGCGCACACGCAGGCACATGAAAAGGCGGTCGTCGGCGCCGCCTGGGCGCGAGGCGCGGTGCCTGGAATGATGGAGGTGCTCGCGGCCGCCGCGCTCGCGGGGGCGCTGGCCTACGCGGCGGCGACCCGGGCGATGGAACCGGCGGCGCTGCTGTCGCTGCTGACGGCCGTCATCCTCGTCTACCAGCCGGTGAAGGACCTGGGCCGAGTCACCCAGTTCGCGATGCAGGCGGGAGCCGCGGGAGAGCGCCTCTTCGCGCTGCTGGATCTGCGCCACCCGGTGGAGGATCCCCCAGGAGTCGTCCCCGCGCCGCCGCTCCAGCAGGGCCTGCGGCTGGAGGACGTGCATTTCTCCTATGGCCCGCGCCGGGCGCTGGAGGGCCTGACGCTGGAGCTGCCGGTGGGCAAGGTGACGGCGCTGGTGGGGCCGAGTGGCGGCGGCAAGAGCACGGTGACCTCGTTGCTGCTGCGCTTCGAGAAGCCTCAGTCGGGCCGGCTGCTGCTCGACGGCGTGGACGCGGATCGCTACGAGGCGGCGAGCGTCCGGTCACGGTTCGCGCTGGTGACACAGGAGCCGCTGCTCTTCTCGGGAAGCGTGCTGGACAACCTCCGCTTCGGCCGGCCGGATGCGACGCTTGAGGAGGTAGAGGCGGCGGCACGGGTGGCCCACGCGGACGGGTTCATCCGGGCGCTGCCGCAGGGGTACGAGACGCTCATCGGAGAGCGGGGAGTCACCCTGAGTGGCGGCCAGCGCCAGCGGCTGTGCATCGCGCGAGCGGTGCTCTCCCGGGCTCCGGTGTTGGTTCTGGACGAGGCCACGAGCAGCCTCGATCCCGAGAGTGAGCGGGAAGTGCAGGCGGCGCTGGCGGCGGTGCTGCCGGGACGGACGGCGCTGGTCATCGCGCACCGGCTCTCGACGGTGACCGCGGCGGACATCATCCACGTCGTGGAGGCGGGACGGATCCTCGAGAGTGGCAGCCACGAGGAGCTGCTGCGAGCGGGCGGGCGCTACGCGGGGCTGTGGACCCTCCAGACGTCGGGAGCCGAGCGGGGCGCGGCATGAAGCCGCTGGCACTGGTGGGCAAGCTGCTCCGGGCTCTGGCGGGGCTGGTGTTGCTGCTGCTGGGGTTCACGGGCTTCTTCACCTGCGCATCCACGTTTGCCGAGTACCCTGTGCTGCCCCCGCAGGAGGGAGCACCGGCTTGGCCGCGTGGAGCCTTCCACGTACACACCACGCGCTCCGACGGCCAGGGCACGGTGGAGGAGGTCGCGTCGGCGGCGAGGGCAGCGGGGCTTCAATTCGTGCTGCTCACGGACCACAACGACTTCGCCCCCCGCGAGCCTGTCTTCGTTCAGGGCGTGCTGATGGTGCAAGGCGTGGAGATCTCCACACCGCACGGTCACCTCGTGGCGTTCGGGATACAGACACCGCTGGACGGCCCTCGCGCGAGGCAGGAGGGCGTGAGCGCGGTGGAGGCTGCGGGCGGCATCAGCGTGCTCGCGCACCCGATCCAGAAGAAGAACCCTTGGAGGGATCCAGAAGGAGCGCGGCGGGCCCAGGGCTTCGAGCTGTACTCAGCGGACACGTTCTGGAGGGACACGGTCCGGAGCCCCTTCTCGCGGCTGTTGCCGGCGGTGGGGGCCTACTTCGGCAATCCATTGCATGGCGTGATGACGATGGTGAGTCCGCAGCCCGCCAGCACGAAGCGACTGCTGGAACTCACCCGTGAGCGGCCACGGTTGGCGTTCTGCGCCCATGATGCGCACGGCTACCCACGCTACGAGGACGTCTTCCGCTCGCTCGCGCTGTACCTGCCACCGAATGCGCTGCCAGAACCCCTGGCCCAGGAGCCACGGGCCGCGGCCGCCCAGGTACACCGGGCGTTGTCGGGTGGGCAGGCGCTCTGTGTCTTCCGGGCACTGGGGGAGCCGACCGGCTTTGCCCTGGAAGGCCCACTCACGGAGCAACGGGAAGCCCGGGTAGGAGACATCCTTACGGTCCGGCTACCGCCGCACCCACCGGGGAGTGTCCGGGTGGAGGTCTGGGGCGCGGGCCGGCTCCGGCCGGATGGCATTACGGTCGAGTTGGTGGAGGAAGGAGCGGTGCAGGTCGAGGTGTGGGTCCTCGCGCCGGGGAGGCTCTTCGGCTCGGAGTGGAAGCCCTGGATCGTCCCGAGCCCGGTGCGCGTGCTGCCGCGAGGCTCGGGCATCTGATAGAGGACGCGGCGGCCGTCCATGCGCCTCCTGTACATCCTCGCCAGCTACGTGCTCTTCGCGGTCCTGTTCCCGGTGCTCTCGGTGTACCGGAAGACGCGCCATGGGCTGGGACAGCGACTGGGCTTCTACGCGCCGGGGACGCTCCCGGAGGGCCCTGGGCCGTTGCTCTGGTTGCACGGGGCGAGCGCGGGAGACCTGCTGGCGCTCTCGCCCATGTTTGGCCCGTTGCGGGAGCGCTTCCCAGGCTGTCGGATCCTGCTCTCGACGACGACGAACACGGGCTACTTGATGGCGAAGGATCGGCTGGCGAAACAGGTCGATGGGGTGGTGTACGCGCCCTACGATCTCTGGGGAGCCACGCGCCGGGCGGTGCGAGCGATCCGGCCGAACATGCTGGTGCTGGAGTACACGGAGATCTGGCCCAACCTCATCCGGGCGGCGAAGCGGAGCGGGGCACGCGTGGCGCTGACGAACGGGCGCTTCTCGCCGAAGAACGAGGGGAAGTACCGGTGGTTCTTCGCGCTGATCGGCAATCCGCTGAGGGACATGGACCTGTTCCTGATGCGGCTGGAGGAGGAAGCCGAGCGAGCGAGGAGCCTGGGAGCGCCCGCGGAGCGGGTCTGGGTGACGGGCAACACGAAGTTCGACGCGCTCGCGGCGGGGCCGGCGAAGGAGGACGAAGCGCTGCGGCGTGCGCTGGGACTGGCCGAGGGAGCGCGGGTGCTGATGGCGGGCAGCACGCACGAGGGGGAGGAGGAGCACCTGCTGTCGGTGTACCAGCGCCTGCTCCCGGCCCACCCAGAGCTGAGATTGGTGATCGCACCGCGCTATATCGACCGGGCGAGTCGCATCCAGGCCCTGGCCCGGGAGGCAGGGCTGACGGTAGGGCTGCGCTCGCAGGAGAACCGAGAGGGCGGACAGGTGGTGGTGCTCGACACGATCGGAGAGCTGGGGAGGGCCTACCGGTTGGCGACGTTGGTGTTCGTGGGAGGCTCGTTCACGAAGCGAGGAGGACAGAACATCCTGGAGCCAGCGGGGCAGGGCAAGCCGGTGCTTTTCGGTCCACACATGGACAACTTCCGCGACAGCGTGCAGGTGTTGGAGGGGCGAGGAGGCATCCAGGTGAAGGACGCGGAGGAGCTCTTCGCCCGGGTGTCTGAGCTGCTGGCCCAGCCGGACAGGTTGACCGCGCTGGGAGCGCAGGCACGAGCGACGGTGGGGCAGATCTCCGGGGCGAGCCGCAGGAACGTGGAGCACATGGCCGGGCTCTTCGAGAAGAACCCATGACCCTGGTCATCCACCCGCACTTCCACCGGCGTTACACGGGCATCACGCGCCACGTGGAGAGCGTGGTGCCGGAGCTGGCGCGAGAGCTGGAGACGCGGACCATCGGCTCCCATCTCGGGCCGTCGCTGCCACGGATCCGCTGGGGCGAACTGCTCGGGCGGCTGCGTCGCGAACCCGTGGTCTGGCACGCGCACCGTAACAACGAGCTGTTGGTGGGGATGCTGCTGCGGCTGCTGGGGGTGCGGATGAAGCTGGTCTTCACGCGGCACACGTCCAGGGAGCCGAGCAGGTACACGCGCTGGCTGGCGCGAAGCGCGGACGCGCTGGTGGCGCTCACGGGTGAGGTGGAGGAGGCAATGGCGATGCCCTCGACGATCGTGGGGCACGGCATCGACCTGAAGCGCTTCCATCCGCCGACGGACCGCGAGGAAGCCTGGCGCAAGCTGGGGCTCGGGGGCAGGTACGGAGTCGGAGTGGTGGGGCGGATCCGCAAGGAGAAGGGGCAGGGGGACTTCATCGAGGCACTCCGGCCCCTGCTGCCCGCGAATCCGGAGTGGAAGGCAGTGCTGGTGGGGCTGGTGAAGGGGGCGGAGCAGCAGTGGGTGGAGTCGCTGAGGGCGGGGCTCGAGGAGCAACTGGTGCTCGCGGGGGAGCAGTCGGTGATCCAACCCTGGTACCAGGGGCTGAGCATCCTGGTACACCCCTCGTACGTGGAGGGGTATTCGCTGGTGCATGTGGAAGCGATGGCGTCGGGCTGTTGCGTGGTGGCGAGCCATCTGAAGTACCTGGACACGTTGATCGAGCACGGCCGAACAGGCTTCTTCTTCGAGCCAGGAGACGTGAAAGGGCTGAGGGACCTGCTCGACATGCTGATGCGGAACCCGGAGCGTGTGCGGGAAGTAGGGCAGAACGCGGCCGAGCACGCCCGGAGCCGCTGTGGCATCGAACACGAGGCCCACGCGCTGCGCGACCTCTACACCTCCCTCCTCGAGCGCTGAAGGAGCAGACACGGTGGGAGGCTCCAGCCGATGAGAATCCTGCACCTGCTGGCGAGCCCATTCTGGAGCGGGCCTGCGGAGAACGTGGCCTTGCTGGCCCTCGCGCAGCGTGAGGCCGGCCACGAGGTGACGGTAGCGGTCGACAGACGGCGGACGAAGGTAGATGCGGAAGAGCCCGCGGTGCCGAGATTCGAGGCGCTCGGCCTGCTGGACCCGGGAGAACTGGAGCTCTCGGTGAAGTCGCCGCCCTGGTCCGTCTGGCGGGACATGCGCAAACTGCGGAGGCGGAGCCTCGATGTGGTGCATGCGCACTTCAGTCACGACCACCTCATCGCGAGGTGGGCACGGCCCTCGGGAGCAGTGCTGATTCGCTCCGTGCATGCCCCACGCTCGATCCGTTCCACGCTGCCCCGTGCGGACGCATACACGGTGCCTGCGGCCACGGAAGTCCCTCGGCTGATGGGGAGAAGGGTGCAGGTGTTGCCGCCGTTGGTGGATCCCCACTTCTGCCCTGCCGAGAACCGGGAGGCGCTGCGCCAGGAACTGGGGCTGAAGGGTTCGCCGCTCATCGGAATGGTGTCGACGTTCCAGCCCTCGCGCAGGCATGCGCTGGGAGTCTTGGCCTTCGCACAACTCCGCCAGGCATCGCCCGAAGCACGGTTGGTTCTGGTGGGGGACGGGGCGCTGGTGGAGCCTGTTCGCCAACAGGTGCGGGAACTTGCTCTCGAAGAGCGGGTCACCTTCGCGGGTTACCAGCAAGGAGACGCCTTCGTGAGATGGCTGCAAGCGCTCGACGAGGTGTGGATCCTGGGGCTGGGAAACGACTGGAGCGGACGTGCTGGGGCACAGGCCCGAGCCTGCGGAGCGCGGGTCGTGGCGGTGGAGGAAGGCGCATTGCCTTCGTTGGCGGACGTGAAGGTAGAGCACCCCACGCCCGAAGCGGTGGTTGCCGCCGCGTTGTCCTCGGAGCGAGCCCCCATGCGGCACCCCACCAACCAACGCATCGCCGAGGACGTGCTCGCCCTCTACGAGCGAGCGCGGAGCGCGAGGTGAGCTCCGAACTGGCCCAGGCAAAGGCGCCGGACACACCCACGGCGGTCGAGAGGCTCTTCTATCCGCAGGCTCCCGAGTCCTGGGATCGGCGTCTGCTCCTCTCGCCTGTGACGGCGTTGGCATGGGGTTACAGGCTGGGCGTCCAGATCAGAGGGTCGCTCTACGACGCGAACCTGCTGAGCGCGGAGCGGGTGGAAGGCCTGCGAATCGTCTCGGTGGGAAACGTGAACGTTGGCGGGACGGGCAAGACGCCAGCAGTGCTGCACCTGGCGGAGATGCTGATCGGCGCAGGCAAGAAGGTGGGCATCCTCACGAGAGGCTACGGGCGTCAGAGCAAGGAGCCGCTCACCTTTATAGGGACGGACGCTCTACCCTCCGTCGAAGAGGCGGGGGATGAGCCCTTGTTGCTCGCGCGTCGGTGTCCCCAGGCGCGGTTGCTGGTGGGCTCGGACCGGCGGGCACTGGCACGACGGGCACGGGATGAATTCGGCCTCGACGTGGTGCTGCTGGATGACGGCTTCCAGCACCGGAGGCTGGCGAGGGACGAGGACGTGGTGGTGGTGGACGAGGCAGTGGGCTTCGGAAATGGCCAACTGCTGCCGCGAGGTCCGTTGCGCGAGCCGCTCTCCGCGCTGCGCAGGGCCACGTTGTTCTGGGTCCGTGCCGCGACAACCCCCGCGCCACACATTCCCCCACTTCCGGGGCCGCAGGTCCGGACGCGCTATCAGCCGACGGCCTGGGTGGATCCCGCCGGCACGCAGCATCCACCGCAGGCCCTGGCGGGAGCGCCGGTGCTGGCACTGGCGGGGCTCGCCCGCCCGGGAAGCTTTCTGAGGACGTTGCGGCAACTGGGAGCGGACGTTCGAGACTCGGCGCTCTTCCCGGATCACCATCGCTTCACCCCCCAAGAACTCCGAGAGGTAGAGACCCGCGCGGCGGGACAGGGAGCCCGGGTGGTAACGACGGAAAAGGACGCGGTGCGTCTGCCGCCGGCCTTCGCGGCCTGGAAGGTTCGCCTTGGGGTGGAGGTCCTGGAGGGAGAGGCCCTGCTCCGCCGAGCCCTGGGGCTGAGCTGAACTCCCTGCCCGTGTCGACTTGAGGGGCGAGGGAGGCTGTGGGACAACGCGCTCCCCATGGCCGCAGGTTCGACCGCTCGCGCAATCCCCGCCCTCACCCAGCTTCCCTTGAGCTTCGCGCGCAGGAGGGTGCTGCTGGTCGGGGATCTCGTCGCGGACCGGTACATCTACGGCCAGACGGATCGGGTGAGCCGGGAGGCGCCGGTGCTCATCGTCCGCTACGAGTCCTCGGAGGTGAAGCTCGGGGGCGGTGCGAACGTCGCGGCGAATGTTCGAGCGCTCTCGGGACAGGTGACGGCGGTGGGGGTGCTGGGGGCGGATGATGGGGGGCGAGCGCTGCGCCGACTGTTCGATGAAGCGGGGATCCGCCTGAGCGCGGCGAGCGCGAAGGGCATCGAGACGGAGACCAAGACGCGCATCCTCGCGGGAGGGATGAACACCACGCGCCAGCAGATGCTCCGGGTGGACCGGGGGCAGAGAGGCCCGTTGCCGCCTCGGCTCAGACGCGCCCTTGCACGGCTTGTCGATGAGGCCGCGAGAGACGCGGACGCGGTGGTGGTGTCCGACTACGGAGCAGGAGTCGTAGGCGACGAGGTTCGCACGGTGCTGCGGAGACTGGCGGGAGAAGGGCTCCCGGTGTGCGTGGACAGCCGCTACGCGCTGGCGGCCTTCTCGGGAGTGACGGTGTGCAAGCCCAACGAGCCCGAGCTGGAGCAGCTGACGGGGCGGCCCCTGCGGACGGAGGCGGATTTGATGGAGGCGGGGCACGCGGCGGTGAAGCGGTTGGGCTGCCGAGCGCTGCTGGTCACCCGAGGCCGGCACGGGATGGTGCTCTTCGATACGGATGGCGGGGTAGACCTCATTCCGGTGCATGGCGCGAAGGAAGCGGTGGACGTCACGGGAGCAGGGGACACGGTGATCGCGACCCTCTCGCTGGCGCTGGCCGCGGGGGCTTCGATGGGAGCGGCGGCCCGGCTGGCGAACGTAGCGGGGGCACTGGTGGTGCAGAAGCAGGGCACTGCCACGGTGTCCCGGAGTGAGCTGCTCACGGAATTGCGGAGCGCGCGATGAGCACAGTGGACAAGATAGGGACCCTGGCCCAGGTGGCCGAGGAGCGTGAGCGCTGGCGTGCGGAGGGGCGTACGGTGGCCTTGGCCAACGGCATCTTCGATCTGCTGCACGTTGGCCACGTGCGCTACCTGCAGGGCGCCAGGGAGCTGGCGGACGTGCTGGTGGTGGCGGTGAATTCGGATGCCTCCACGCGGGCCTATAAAGGACCCGGGCGGCCCTACATTCCGGAGGCCGAGCGAGCGGAGTTGGTCGCGGCGCTTTCGTGTACGGACCGGGTCATCGTCTTTGACGAGCCGAACGTGCGGAGTGTCATCCGAGCGCTCAAGCCGGATGTGCATGTGAAGGGCACGGACTACACGCCGGACTCCATCCCCGAGGCGGACGAGGTACGCGCGTACGGTGGGCGGACGGCGGTGGCGGGAGATCCGAAGGATCACAGCACCACCGAGATCGCCCGACGCATGGGGCGCGAGGGCGGGAAAGGCTAGGAGTGGCGCTGCCCGAGGACATGAAGTCGGTGCTGGCCTGTCCCGACTGCAAAGGGGCGCTGGAGTTCCACGAGGACCGGAACGAGGCCAGGTGCCTGCGGTGTCGCCTCGTCTGGCCGATCCGAGAGGGTGTCCTGGACCTGGCTCCGGGGAGTTCACGTCCGCTGGGGCGCTGAGCCGACAGCCGAGAGGCTGGCGGCGAACACGCGAACCTCCTCGAAGACACGCTCCTCCAGGCCTGCGCCTGCTTCGACCACGGGTGTGAGGTCCACCATCCGGTGCGGCAAGAAGGGGTGCCCCCAGCGCGCCATGTCGATGCGGAGAAAGAGCCCCAGCGTTGGCGCACCCACAGCCACCGAGAGGTGCATAGGCCCAGTGTTGTTGGTCACGGTCAATCCGGCGGCGCGCATGAGGGCGGCGAGTTCATCCAGATTGGTAGGAGGCGCCAGGTGAGCACCAGGCGCACCTTGAATCACGCTCTGGGCGAGCGCCTCTTCGCCTGGGCCCCAGGTAACGATGGGCGTGCGCCCGGCGGCGAGCAGGGCCCGTGCCGCGGCGGCAAAGGCCTCCGGAGGAATGCGGCGCCAACCGAGGCGCCCTCCCGGATTCACGACCGCGCAGGGGCGCTGAGCCTCCTGCCGCAGGTATTCGCGGAAGCTGTCGCTGACGTTCGGTTCGCGGAACGACAGGGTCTCGGTGATGGGGCCACGCACCAGGGGAGAGAGCAGATGGGCGCGCTGGGACGCCTCACGAGAGGTGTCGGGACGGGCGGGGACGGAGAGGGAGTGGAGCAGGGACACGGGCCACACCTGGGGACCGATGACCACGGCGCGCGGCCCCACGAGGCGGGAGACGAGGGCCGACGTGACGGATGGCGCATTCCAGTTGGCGCAGTCCACCACGGTGTCATAGCGCTCCCGGCGCAGGGCCCGGATGCCAGGGGCGAGCGCTCCGAGCCACAGCCGCCGGCGGTCGAAGGCAATGACGGCATCCGCATCCGGGTGGCCCGACAGCGCGCGAGCCACCTTGGAATGCACGAGGACGTGAACCTCGGGGGAGGGGCCGGGCATCCCCTTGAGGGTTCGGAGCAGTGGGGTCGTCAGCAGCGCCTCCCCCACCCGATTGTCGGGACGGACGAGGAGCATTTTTCGAGGAGGGGGGAGCGTCGAGCCGGGCGGGCGCCGACGGCCGGGACGCCAGAGGAGGACGGAGGCCACGAGTGCCAGCGCGAGCTTGGCCCATAACTCGAGCCGCTTGTACCAGGGCATGGGGTGGCGGACCTTACCAGAGCGGAAGCGTGCAGGCGGCTTGACCTGATGGCGAAAAGCCCCTAGCAACCGCTCAATGCTCAAGAGCATGACCGGGTTTGGAGCGGGACGCGCACGGGTAGGGGACGAGGAGTTCTCCGTCGAGCTGCGCTCGCTCAACCACAAATTCTGCGAAGTGAAGGCTCGGCTTCCGAGGGAGCTGTCCACGCTCGAGCCGGTCGTGGTGAAGCAGGTGAAGGACCGACTGGCCCGCGGCGCGGTGGACCTCTTCGTGAAGCGGCAGACGGCCACCGCCTCGGGAACGGTCCCAGTGGTGGACGTGGCTCTGGCCCGAGAGTACGCGCGGGCCTTCCGGGAGCTGGCGGAGGCGCTCGGCACCCCGGCGGACATTTCCTGGGCCCAGGTTGCCACGCAGCCAGGGGTGATGAAGCTCGAGGAGAAGGGCATCGACCAGGAGTCGGCCACCCAGGCGGTCCATGGGGCGTTGGAGCAGGCGCTCAAGGCGCTGGAGCAGATGCGCCAGGTCGAGGGCGAAGCCATCCACTCCGACCTGGACGCTCGCCTGAAGCTCATCGAGGGCTGGAGCCGGGAGATCGCGGCGCTGGCGCCTCGGGCGGTGGAGGACTACCAGCAGCGCTTGTCCGAGCGTGTGGCCGAGCTCGCACGTGGCGTCGCGGTGGACCCCCAGCGCCTGGCTCAGGAAGTGGCGATGTTCGCCGAGCGGACGGACATCGCCGAGGAGGTGACGCGCCTGACGAGCCACCTCGAGCAATTCCGCGCCCTCATGGCGAGCAGCGAGCCCGCTGGCCGCCGCATGGATTTCCTTGTCCAGGAGATGCACCGCGAGGTGAACACGACAGGCTCCAAGAGCCAGCACGCGGAGATCTCCGCGCGCGTGGTCTCGATGAAGGCCGAAGTCGAGCGCATCCGCGAACAAGTGCAGAACGTCGAATGAACGATTCCATACCGCTCCACCCGGGTCTGTTGCTCGTCCTCTCCGCGCCTTCCGGGGCGGGGAAGACCACGTTGGCGCATCGCGTGCTGAAGGAAGTGCCAGGCACCATCTTCTCGGTGAGCTTCACCACGCGACGTCCTCGCGGGAAGGAGCAGGAGGGGGTCGACTACCACTTCGTCGACGTCGCCCACTTCCAGGAGAAGATCGAGCGCAGCGAGTTCGTCGAGTGGGCCGAGGTCCACGGCCACTTCTATGGAAGCCCTCAGTCGGTGGTGGACGAGGCCCGGGCCCGCCGAGGCGTCGCGGTCTTCGACATCGACGTGCAAGGCGGGCAGGCGATCAAGCGCAAGCACCCTGATGCGGTGCTCATCTTCGTGCTGCCTCCCTCCATGGAGGAGTTGGAGCGGCGCCTGCGAGACCGGAAGACGGACTCGGACGAGACGATTCGCCGCCGGATGCTGGCTGCTCGCTCGGAGATCGAGCGAGGGGTCGCCTCCTACGACTACATCGTGATGAACGACGACTTCGAGCGAGCCTTCCAGGAGCTCCGCTCGGTGGTAGTGGCGGAGCGCTGCCGCCGGGGGAGGGTGGACCTCTCGAAGCTGAAGCTGGAGAAGCCCGGGTCCTCGGAGCCGGGGCGCTAAAATCGGCGGGAATGGATGTCCGCCGACCGGCGGTTTGCACCAATACCAGGGCGGACGATGCTGTAGGCCTCCTGGGAAACGCGATCAGCCCGAAGGTGTACTTGCGTTGATCGCGAAGTTGGTAGATAAGCCAACTCCTTCGCGGCTTTGAGCGGCTCCGCCGATCAGGCCCCGGAAGACTCGACACAGGGTTGTGGAGTGGTAGCTGGCGGGCGTTGATGGTGCAGGTGGGCGATTCTGCTTCGTGGGAAGCAGAGCCAGAGTGAGCCCGGTGGACGGAATGAAGTCGGGTCAGAGGTTGTTGACACCGAACGCGGCAGAGAGGTAGAAGCCGCGCCCCTTCGAACGGATCCGCAGGACGGGGTTCGGAAATGAATCGAAGGGCCTGACAGAAAGAATAAGTCACCGGGAAGCAGTTGACGGCGGACGCGGCAAAGAGGTAGAAGCCGCGCCCCTCCGGAAGGAAGACGGGAAGCGGTTCGCCGCTGAACAGAAGCCGGAAGGAAAGCCGAAACCGGTTGACAGGGAGCGAGGCGAAGAGGTAGAAGCCGCGCCCCGCCTCGAAAGGGAAGAACGAAGCCACTGG